>JAXEBU010000193.1:0-26673 GCA_034093895.1 Candidatus Choladocola sp.
GCCTGAACGTAGGACTTCCGCGCAGACCTGCCGGAGATCTTGACGATGCAAACAAGAAGAAAATTGAAAAACTTCTTGCTGACATGGAGTAATTTTAAAAATAAAATACGGGGGCTGCAGAGCAGCTCCCGTAACAGGTACAGAAAGGGCTGTACAGGTTGTTGAAATTACAGGAGCAGGAAAACGCTTCTGTTTTTTTTTGGAAAGATATCAAATGAATATTGGAGGATAAGAAGAATGAAGAAAAAAATCGCTCTTTTAACAGCAGGCATTATGGCATTGGCCATGGCTTCTCTGACAGTCAGTGCAGAAGAATTCCCTTCAAAGACAATGAGTATTGTATGCCCTTACGGCGCAGGCGGCGGAACGGACGTGGCACTTCGTATTCTGGCTGAGTGCGGTCAGGATCAGTTTGGTCAGACCATCAACGTGGAGAACAAAACCGGCGGTTCAGGTTCCATCGGACTGGTGGAAACGCTGAATGCGGCTCATGATGGATATACACTGGGAACAGCATCTGTTGACCTGATTACACTGCCGCTTCTTGGACTGGCTCCGGAAGAGGTGACAAGAGATGCATTCGATACAATCTGTACTGTAAACGCAGAGCCGGCAGCAATTATCGTATCCGCTGATTCTGAGTATCAGACACTGGAAGATTTTGTACAGGCAGCTGTAGATAATCCTGGTTCTATTCAGCTGGCAAATGCAGGTATGGGCAATATCTGGCATCTGTCCGCAATCGGTGTAGAGCTTGAAACAGGTGCTGTATTCAATCATATTCCGTATGCAGACGGAGCAGCGCAGGCAATTACAGGTGTTCTTGGCGGACACGTAGATGCAGTCGTATGTTCCATTCCGGAAGCAGCTGCTAATATTGAATCCGGAGAGCTGAAGGTACTCGGCGTTGCAGCAAATGAGCGTCTTGCTGATTATCCTGATGTTCCTACCTACAAAGAGTGCGGAATTGATCTGACAATCATGGCTGTCCGCGGATTATGCGTGGCAGCAGATACACCGGATGATGTGAAGGAAGTGCTGAAATCCGGATTTGAGGAAGTTATTAACAGTGATGCATGTAAAGAAAAAGTAGAAGCAGCCGGAATGACATATATGCCGTTAAATGCAGATGACACAAACGCTCTGCTGGATGAAATGTCAGGAAGTCTGGAAGAGATTATTACGAAATACATGGAATCCAACTCATAAAGAATGAAAAATATGGCTGCCGTCAATTCATACTATGTGTTTGGCGGCAGCCAATTTTAAAGGAGGATTACAGTGAAAAAGTTAAACGTTACCTTTGGAGCGATTCTGGTGGCGGCGGCAGCATATTTCTTCTACTATGCCGGAACGTTCAAGGCTATGACCGGTCAGCAGGATATCGGACCTTCTGCATTTCCGAGAGCAGTGTGTCTGGCACTTGCTGCCTGCGGTATTATTCTGATTATACGTGAAATGAAAAAGAACAGTCAGGAAACGGTTTCCCTGTTTAATGTGAAACTGGCAGTAGGAGTTGTGGCTGTCATTGTTTATTTCCTTCTGCTTCCCTATCTGGGATTTGTGATTGACAGTATCTGGATAGTAGGTGTCATGGTACTCATTCTTCTGAATGAACCTCTGAAGAAAGCGTGGCCCCTGGCACTTGGTGTAACCATAGGAGCTCCGATTGTACTTTACACGGTTTTCGGCGTGTTTCTGAAGGTGCCGCTTCCGAACGGCATTCTGGCAGGAATTCTTGGGTAGGAGGTAGAGAAATATGGGATTTTTTAGTGCGTTATTAGATATTCTGAATCCGTCTTTCCTCCTGATGATGTCACTGGGAACCATCGGAGGTATTATAATCGGTGCAATGCCGGGCCTGACTTCTGTAATGGGTGTGACACTGCTTCTTCCGTTTACGTACGGTATGGAACCTGCTGCAGGCATGGTTATGCTGCTGTGTATATCATTCGGAGCAATTTACGGCGGTTCTATCACAGCAATTCTGATCAATACACCGGGAACGCCGGCCTCTGCGGCAACAGCCATCGAGGGACGGAAGTTCACAGCAAAAGGTGAGGGCGGAAGAGCAGTCGGTATTTCTACTTTTTCTTCCTGGATTGGCGGAACGATCAGTGCAATCGTACTGATTCTGGTGGCACCGCAGCTGGCTAAAGCGGCTCTTTCTTTCGGACCGCCGGAATATTTCTGTCTGGCAGTGTTCGGACTTACAATTATTGCAAGTGTTTCAGGAAAGGACATGTTAAAAGGTATTATTGCCGGTATGCTGGGTCTGCTTCTCTCTACAGTTGGCCTGGATCCGATGACCGGATATTCCAGGTACTCTTTTGGTGTTGTGAATCTGTACAGCGGAATTCAGACGGTACCGATTATGATCGGATTGTTTGCAATCTCTCAGGTTTTCGTCAATCTGAAGGATGGTGTGGCACAAAACAGTGTAAAGCAGAAAATCGATCGTGTTATTCCACGTAAATCGGACCTGAAACAGTCACTTCCGGTTGCCATTATGTGTGGATTTATCGGTACTTTTATCGGTATCATACCGGCTGCCGGTGCTGATATTGCTGCCTGGGTATCCTACGATATGGCAAAGAAGCGTTCCAGACATCCGGAGAAATTCGGTGAACATACAGACGAACTCTGTGTAGAAGGACTGGCAGCTCCGGAGGCAGGAAATAATGGAGACACCAGTGGCGCTCTCGTTCCGATGCTGACGCTGGGAGTACCGGGAGATGCAACGGCTGCTGTACTGATTGGTGCACTGACGCTGCAGGGACTCCAGCCGGGGCCGCAGCTGTTTACGCAGCATATGGATCTTGTTAATCACATTTTTGCAGGTGGACTGCTGGCCAATGCACTGATGCTTGTATTCGGACTGCTTCTGCTGAGAGTGTTCGTGAAGGTAATTCAGATTAAGCCGTACGTGCTTTCTCCGATTATTTTTGTACTCTGTATTCTCGGTTCTTATGCGCTGCGCAACAATCTGTTTGATGTGGGAACTATGCTGGTTGCAGCAGTAATCGGATACTTCTTTATCCGCCTTGAGATTCCGATCGCACCGATCGTGCTGGCTCTGATTCTCGGACCGATGGCGGAGAGCAATCTGCGCCGGTCTCTGCTGATGTCAGGCGGCAGCTGGGCCATCTTTGTTACAAGGCCGATCAGTATTGCATTCCTCGTACTGGCAGTCGTATCACTTTGCTGGCCGATGATAAGAAGAGCATTTGCAAAAAAGAAAACAAATAAATGATTACGAACAGGAACAGGGGTTGCTGCAGCAGTGTGGCTGCCCTTTTTCTGTAACAATACAGGGAGAAGTACAGAATGAGATACAGAGAAATACAGGAAAGGGCAAGAGAACGTATGGCGCCCAACTGTCACGTCTGCAAAGAATGCAACGGGAAAGCATGCCGCGGTCAGGTTCCGGGGACGGGCGGCAGGGGAAGCGGAATGGCTTTTATCCGGAACGTCGAGTACCTGTCCAATATTATGATACAGCCGGATCTGATTCATGAAAACAGACGGCCGGATACTTCGTTTGAGCTGTTCGGTCGTACCTTTGCAGCTCCCGTCTTTGCAGCGCCCATCGCAGGAATGAATGTATCCTACAATGGCGCAATGACAGATGAAGAATATGCCCGCTGTCTGCTGTTGGGCTGCAGAGATGCTGGCTGTATGGCGTTTACGGGAGACGGTCCGCCGCCGGAGTTTTTTGACGGCCCGCTGGCAGTGTATCCGGAAGCAGAAGGCTGGGGAATTCCGACGATTAAGCCGTGGCGCGGCAATCGTGTTTATGAAAAAATAGACCGTATCAGACCATATCATCCTTTCGCAGTGGCAATGGATATTGACGGAGCAGGCCACGGTCATTTTTCTGATTCAGCCGATATGGTTCCAAAGACCACAGAAGAAATAAAATCGTATGCTGCGTATGCACAGGCTCCTTTTATTCTGAAAGGGATTCTGTCTGTTTCAGCAGCAGAGAAGGCTGTGGAATGCGGCGTGGATGCGATTGTGGTTTCGAATCACGGAGGCCGTATTTATGAGCATATGGCATCCACTGTGGAAATGCTGCCAAAAATCCGTGCGGCGGTGGGAAACCGGCTGAAAATATTTGTGGACGGCGGAATACGAAGCGGTGCTGATGTTTTCAAGGCAATTGCCATGGGCGCAGATGCGGTTCTGATCGGGCGTCCGTACGTGGTGGCCGCCCACGGAGGCGGGAGAGAAGGCGTTGTCTGCTACACAGAACGGCTGATCCGTGAGCTGCAGGAAGCAATGAAAATGACAGGATGCATGTCAATTGCAGAAATCTCGCAGGATTACATTTATAATAAGAACAGATAGAAAGATTACAAAACAGTTCCGGCCGGATACTGAATTGCGTGCTGTACGGATCCGGTCATAAAGAAACAGAAAGACGGACACGCCCGGTTCGAACTGCTTTATACCATAGCAGTTGAAGTGCGGGCAGTGTCCGTTCTGCGTTCTGATTTGATATTTTGGCTGTTACCTGAGCAAGAAACTTACTCCTCGCATGCGGCAATTTCCTTCAGCCGATCGATAATGGGGAGATGCTGCGTACAGTGATCTTCGCATCTGCCGCAGGCGATACACGTTTCAGCCATACTCTTTGGAAGATTCCAATGACTCTTTAAACGTTTGGTGACAGATGATTTGTTTCCGGTCAGAATCATCTGATTGTATGCATCCATGAATTTCGGAATCTCGATTCCCTGAGGACATCCCTTGCAGTAGGCACATCCGGTACAGAGATTATTCAGAGCCATACCCTTCCGGCTGTATTTCTCTGCAACGGTTTCCGCCGGCTCTTCCACGAGATTTTCCACCGCTTTCACAGCATCGTCAACGTGTTCCTTCGTTGTGCATCCTGCCAGCGTGACAGTGATTTCCCGCTGGGAAGCGACGAACCGCAGTGCAGCCTGCGCTACGGTCAGATCTGTTTCCTCTGTCAGATAGGAGAATGCATCCGGATTCTGCGGGATCAGACCGCCGCTTAAGGGGTTCATTACGACTACGCCCATTCCGTTCTCGTACGCTTTTTTGATGCCGCTCTGGCGGAACCGGTAGTTCAGGGCATTATAGCCGATGAGCATTCCCTTAAATTTTCCGGAGGATACGACAGTTTCTATATCATTTCCCTGCATATGGGAAGAAAAAACAATATTCCGGATCAGGCCTTCAGATTTTGCCTCCTCGAAGAAGCTATACAGCGCTTCCATGTGTTTTTCCCAGGATTCCAGATTCAGCATACACCACATATGATAAAAGTCGATGTAGTCTGTCTTCAGCCGGTCAAGAGACATTTCAAGGCGACGGCGGAACGTGTCACGGTCGGGATGTTCCGTTCCCAGGGTGGAAAAATTTGTTTTGGAGGTTACGTATACTTTTTTCCGGTCTACCTGAGACAGGGCGATTCCTGTCACAATTTCACTTTTGTCATCACAGTAGGATGGTGCAGTGTCCCAGTAATTGATCCCTTTTTCAAACGCATACAGCGGTATTTCCGCACATTTTTCCAACCGTCCGGCTTTGATGTCGTCACTGTCAAAACGCATGGTGCCCAGGCCCACGGCAGAAACCTTCATATCAGTATTTCCATATTGCTTATAGTACATATTCTAGCCTCCTTTGCATGTGTGCTTACATTCCATTATAAATTCCATTTCCACAAAATACAATGAAATTCTGTGCGTCAGGATGCTGTCCGGCATTGCGTAACTCCGGGATATCACAGTAAGAAAAACAGCCGTCCCCCAGTGCAACTCCGGAATTGTTATTGTATAAAGAACAGCCGTCCGGTACTGTGTGTCCATCGTGTCTGACCTCGGAACGGACCGTTCTGTGATCCGTCTGCACGGAAAGGACGTATGGCGTCCTGCACCGGCAGACGGATTGCAGGACTGTCCGGGACGGAGGCAGCACACATGGATGCACAGTACCGGACGGCGTCCCGTATTCGGAATGGAAAAGGCGTTTCTGTGTTGCATAAGCGTCCGGGATGGTGTATAAACTTGGTATATGGTAAAAATCAGCAGGGAAATATATATTCTGCGCCGGTTGTCCGGGCGGAAGACCCTGCACGGAAAAAGGAGAAACGTATGAGAATAGGAATGGGCTATGATGTACACCGGCTGGTGGAGGGAAGAAAACTGATTCTGGGAGGGGTGGAGATCCCCTGGGAAAAAGGGCTTCTCGGACACTCGGATGCGGATGTGCTGCTTCACGCAATTATGGATGCGCTGCTGGGCGCGGCGGCGCTCGGGGATATCGGAAAGCATTTTCCGGATACGGATGAACGATACCGTGGAATTTCCAGTATTGTTCTGCTGAAACATGTGGCTGATTTGCTGGATGAACACTGCTTCGTGATTGAGAATATTGATGCGACTGTAATCGCACAGCGACCTAAGCTGCTGCCCTATATGGAACAGATGAAGAAGAACATCGGAAATGCGCTGGGCCTTTCGGAAGACCGGGTCAACATTAAGGCAACGACGGAAGAAGGACTGGGATTTACAGGAGCAGGGGAAGGTATTTCCGCTCAGGCGGTTTGTCTGCTCCAGCCCCTGGCCGATGTGATTTCGGATTCCAGGATGAGTGAGCGTACAGGCGGCTGTCCGGGATGCGGAAAATGTCCGGAAGGAAACCTGCAGGAGACGCTGTGAGAGTCCGGAGACGGAAGCAGTAAGAATCCGAAGGAGCAGTGGAAGAAAGCAATAAAGCAGTGGAACAGTAATGCGCGGAAGACAGAAAAGAATTGACAAAGGACGTGATTTTGCATAGACTTAATGGGAGTGCAGTGTCAGTATTTCTGCAGAAGAGATGAGAGAATATGAGAAAGAAGAGGAGTCCAGATGAAAGTATATAATACACAGACCAAACGAAAAGAAGAGTTTGAGCCGCTGGTACCGGGTAAGGTCAGCATGTACGTATGCGGACCGACCGTTTACAATTTTATCCATATCGGAAATGCACGTCCGATGATCGTATTTGATACGGTCAGAAGATATATGGAGCATAAGGGATACGAGGTAAATTACGTATCGAATTTTACCGATGTAGATGACAAGATCATTGCCAAGGCAAACGAAGAGGGTGTGACAGCGCAGGAAATCTCGGAACGGTACATTGAAGAGTGCAAAAAGGACATGGCAGCCATGAACGTAAGACCTGCCACCACGCATCCGCTGGCAACACAGGAAATCGACGGAATGATCGAGATGATTTCTACCCTGATTGAAAAGGGATATGCATATAACGTGGATGGAACCGTATACTTCCGTACGAGAAAATTCAAAGATTACGGAAAGCTTTCCCATAAGAATCTGGATGATCTGCGGGCAGGAAACCGTTCCCTTCTGGTGACAGGAGAGGATCAGAAAGAAGATCCGCTGGATTTCGTACTGTGGAAACCGAAAAAAGAAGGAGAACCGTTCTGGACTTCACCGTGGAGCGACGGACGTCCCGGATGGCACATTGAGTGCTCCGTGATGTCAAAGAAATATCTCGGTGAGGAGATCGATATTCATGCCGGCGGCGAGGATCTGATTTTCCCTCATCATGAGAATGAGATCGCCCAGAGTGAATGCTGCAACGGAAAGATTTTTGCAAGATACTGGCTGCACAATGCATTCCTGAATATTGACAACCGCAAGATGTCAAAATCACTCGGAAACTTCTTCACTGTCCGTGAAATATCAGAAAAATATGATCTTCAGGTGCTCCGGTTCTTCATGCTGAGCGCGCATTACAGAAGCCCGCTGAATTTCAGTGCAGAGCTGATGGAAGCTTCCAGGAATGCGCTGGAGCGTATCCGCAATTCCGTTTCCAATCTGAAATACATGCTGGATGGAGCATCCGATGCAGAACTGACAGCGGCGGAGAAGAAGACACTGGAAGACGCTATGGCTTTTGAGACGAAGTTTGACGAGGCCATGGATGACGATTTTAATACTGCAGATGCAATAGCAGCTGTTTTTGAACTTGTAAAATATGCAAACAGCAACGTGACTTCAGACAATACAAAGTCTCTGATTTCAGCGGTGCGTGATGAGATTATCAAGCTCTGTGATATTCTCGGAATCATTGCCGAGGTGAAGGAGGAACTTCTCGATGAAGATATTGAGAAGCTGATCGAAGAGCGTCAGGCAGCGAGAAAAGCAAAGAATTTTGCACGGGCTGACGAGATCAGAGCGGAGCTGCTGGAAAAGGGTATTACACTTCTTGACACAAGAGAAGGTGTAAAATGGAAAAGAGCATAGCATCATTTACGGAAAGCCTGGATCAAACATTCAGGCTTTCTGACAAAGACTGGAAAATGTATTCACCGCTGACGCTGGCGTATATCGGTGATGCCGCCTATGAGCTGATTATCCGGACCGTTTTTGTCAAGCAGGGAAATACACAGCCCCAGAAGCTGCACCGGAGAGTGATATCCTGTGTCAGTGCAAAAACGCAGGCGAAGATGATCGAAGCGCTTCTGCCTGTTCTGACAGAAGAGGAAGCAGGGATTTACCGGCGCGGCCGCAACTCCAAGCCGTATACGAAAGCAAAGAATGCCACGATGACCGAGTATCTGGAGGCAACGGGATTTGAAGCTGTGATGGGATATCTGTATTTAAAACGTGATTTTGAGCGTATGAATGAACTGGTGAAGACAGGGCTGGAGCTGGTGCAGGTGCGTCCTTCCTCCGGAATGTGAGAAAAAGAATACGGGAACAGGAGCCGTTGCAGAACAGGTAAAAAGAGATTTCTGAGAAACTGTTTGCAACAGCCACGTTCTCAGAAAATGAGGGTAAGAGAAGATGGAAAAAGAGAATACAGGTCGTATGATTGAAGGCAGAAATGCGGTGCTGGAAGCCTTCCGCTCCGGCAGGACCATTGACCGCCTGCTGATTCAGGACGGATGTCAGGACGGACCGGTTCAGACGATTAAAAGAGAGGCAAGAAAGCACGATACACTGATTGATTTCGTAAAAAAAGAGCGGCTGGATCAGATTTCGGAGACAGGCAGACATCAGGGGGTGATTGCCTACACTGCGGCGTACAAATATGCGGAGGTGGAAGACATTCTGAATGCTGCGCGGGAAAAGGGAGAAGCACCGTTTCTGTTTCTTCTGGACAATATTGAAGACCCACACAATCTCGGAGCGATCATCCGTACTGCCAACCTGGCGGGCGCCCACGGTGTGATCATCCCAAAGCGAAGGGCTGTGGGACTGACGGCTACTGTGGCCAGAACGTCGGCGGGGGCTGTCAATTATACACCGGTGGCCCGGGTGACGAATCTGGGAGCTACGATTGATGAACTGAAAAAAGAGGGCATCTGGTTTGTATGTGCCGATATGGATGGTGAGGTAATGTACCGGCAGAATCTGACAGGTCCGATCGGCCTTGTAATCGGAAATGAAGGAGAGGGTGTCAGCCGCCTCGTAAGAGAAAAATGCGATTTTGCGGCATCCATTCCCATGAAGGGCAATATTGATTCACTGAATGCCTCAGTGGCGGCAGGTGTGCTGGCGTATGAGATTGTTCGCCAGAGAGAGTTTGGCGGCCGGTAAAGCGCAAGAGGAAGATTATGGATCGTTTTCGGAAAATATTGAGAAAAATGGAGAGCCATATGACGGCTTCGCAGATTATGGTGGTCGGTTTTGCGGCCGCCATACTGACTGGTGGTGTTTTGCTGACACTGCCCATCTGTAATGCGGACGGAAAATGGCTGAATTTTATTGACGCTCTTTTTACTTCCTGCAGTGCAGTCTGTGTGACAGGACTGGTGACGATTGTCCCGGCCGTACAGTTTACGCTGGTCGGCAAAGTGCTTCTTCTGCTTATGATTCAGCTGGGAGGACTGGGAATCATTGCCTGCACCATGGCGGCGTTCCTGATTCTGAGAAAACAGATTACGATTCGCAGCAGAGTGATTATTCAGGAAAGCTTCGATCTGAATACCATGAGCGGGATTGTGAAAATGCTCAGTTACGTTCTGAAGGGAACATTCCTGGTGGAAGGAATCGGGGCATTTTTTTATTCCTTTCAGTTTATCCCGCAGTACGGCTTCCTGAGAGGGATCTGGTATTCCGTATTTCATGCCGTTTCTGCTTTCTGCAATGCGGGAATTGATATTCTCGGCGATTCCAGTCTCCAGGTGTATCAGACAAATCCGCTGTTCAATCTTGTCACCATGGGACTGATTATTGTCAGCGGTCTTGGCTTTCTGGTGTGGAAAGATCTGATGCAGATGGCAAGGCGGATCCGGACGAAGGAGTGCTCTGCAAAGCGTGCAGTTGAAAAGCTCCGACTGCAGACGAAACTGGCTGTGACGATGACTGTTCTTCTCGTTGTGGGAGGTGCGGTATTTATCTTCTGCATGGAATATTCAAATCCCGATACACTGGGCGGTCTGTCGCTGGGAGAAAAATGGATGGCATCTTTTTTCCAGTCGGTGACAACGAGAACGGCGGGATTTTTTACCATCCCGCAGAATCTGTTTCGTGAGCCGTCTCAGTTTTTCTGCTGTCTTCTGATGTTTATCGGAGGCTCTCCCGGAGGAACGGCAGGCGGAATCAAGACGACGACTGTGGCTGTGCTTCTGCTGACCTGCTGGTCTGTGCTGAAAGGAACTGAGGATACGGAGTGTTTCAGGAGAAAAATACGCGCTGCCAATGTGAGAACCGGTTTTTCCGTATTTACTGTCGCATTTGTGGCAGCACTTGCAGGAACCATTGTGATTATGTCTGTGGAAGGTACGGGGCTGCTGGAATCTCTGTATGAAGTGATTTCTGCAATTGCCACAGTGGGTCTGTCAACGGGATTAACGCCGTTTCTCTCTGCTGCAGGCAAGCTGGTGATTATTGTACTGATGTATATGGGGCGTCTCAGTCCTGTGACACTGATGCTTCTGTTTGCCGGAAAAGTCGGCAGAAATAAGAATGGCAGGAAGCTTCCCGAAGAAAGGATTATGGTTGGATAATGAAAAAACAGTATGTGGTATTTGGCGGTGGAAAATTCGGCAGGAGTGTGGCAGTGACGCTGCAGCAGCTGGGCTGTGAGGTTGTACTGGTGGACAGGGATCCGGAGGTGATACAGGAACTGGCAGATGAGGTGAGCTACGCCATCTGCGCTGATGTGGAAGAGCCGGATGTGTTTGAAAATATCGGAATGAGGAATTTCGACGGTGCTGTGATCGCCATTACAGAGAGTCTGGAGGCAAGTATTGTGACGGCGATGCAGTGCAGTGAGATGGGAATTCCGCAGATTCTTGCCAAGGCGAAGAATAAAGTGCATGAAAAGATCCTGCGAAGCGTCGGAGCGGGAAAGGTCATCTATCCGGAAGTGGAGATGGGAAAACGCGTTGCGAAGCATATTATGGCCGAGAATTTTGTGGACTGGATCGATCTTTCACCGGAATTCAGTCTGGTGGAGATGGATATTCCGGATAGCTGGTGCGGCAGGAGCCTGGTGGAGCTTCAGATCCGCGAAAAGCATAATCTGAATGTAATCGGTGTAAAGGAAGGTGAACGGCTGCGTGTTCAGATTGATCCGAAGGAGAAACTGAAGGAAGGAACTGTTCTGATTGTTATCGGTAACAACAGAGATCTGGAGCGATTTAAAAAATAGGAGGAAGCTGCAATAAAAGAAAATCTGATCAGGTACTTAAAAGAATACGGTGGAAAAACATTTCGGGAAGCCCCTTTTTCTGAGGTGGATGCACTGGTGCTTTCTCAGCTGTCCTATCCGAAAATGAATGGAATTGTCCCCGGTTTTTCCGGGAAAAGAACGGTGGGGTGGAAGGAAATTCAGGATCATCCGCAATATCCGGAGATGTTCACGGATCCGATGTACGGAAAAATGCACCGGAGAATCTTTGAACTGGTGGCCGGCAGCAGGAGATACGCCTGTATAAGAGCGGGATTTTACACGGAATGGTCGGATGAGGAGCAGGAGGCTCAGTTTGCAGCCGTGACATTCTGGCTGGGTACAACGAGTATATTTGTATCTTTCCGTGGGACGGATGAGACACTGGTTGGCTGGAAAGAAGACTTCAATATGGGGTATATGCGTGCTGTGCCTTCTCAGAGAAGGGCCCTGGCTTACCTGAAGGGAGTCGGCAGGTACACAGAAGGAAGAATCATTCTGGGCGGTCATTCCAAAGGCGGAAATCTGGCAATTTATGCGTCAGCAAATGCGCCGGAAGCGCTGCAGAGAAGAATCCGCAGAATCTACAGCTTTGACGGACCGGGGTTTCGGAAAGGCTTTTATGAGAGACGCGGATTTCACCGGGTGGAAGACAGATACTGCAAGATCGTACCGGAACAGTCACTGGTTGGCATGCTGCTGGTAAATTATAAACGATACCGCGTAGTGAGAAGCTACAGATCCGGCGTGATACAGCACGACCTGATGCAGTGGAAAATTCATAACGGAAAATTTGTATATCGGAAAGATGTGTATCGGAGAAGCAGCAGAAAGACGGAAATTCTCAATGCGTGGGTCAGCTCCCTGAGCCGCGCCCAGATTACAGAATTTGTCGGGACGCTGTATGAACTCCTGCGCTCAACTCAGATCAAAACAGTATATGATCTTATGAAAGCACCGCTGCGCAAGCTGTATACGATCTGCAGATGCTTTGCCGGTCTTGATGAGCGCAGGAGAAAATCATTTATTCAGACGGTGAAAAAGCTGTTTCAGGTGATTGTCCATATATAGTCTGCTGATACGGAAGGCTTATTCTTTTCCTTCCGTCCGGAAATATTCCCAGGTCAGCTTTACCACGGTTCCTGACAGCAGGAACAGGGCAATCAGGTTCGGAATGGACATCAGACCGTTGAAGGTCTCTGCGATACTCCAGATCAGGCCCAGATCGACGGTAGCTCCAACGATGGCAACGAGAGAATATGCCAGCATGAATGGTTTGATGATTCTGGAGCTGAACAGGAATTCTGCACAGCGGGCACCGTAAAGCCCCCAGCCGATGATTGTGGAAAAAGCAAAGCAGCACATGGCAACGGCGGTAAAAATAGAAACCCAGTTACCGTAAACGGAAGTGAATCCGGCAATCGTCAGTTCTGCCCCGGCAGCCTGGCCGAATGGTATGTTAACTCCGCTTAACAGAATGACAAGAGCAGTCATGGTGCAGACAACGATAGTATCCATAAAAACTTCAAAAATACCGAAGAATCCCTGTTTTACCGGTTTTCTTGTATCGGCGCATGCATGGGCAATGGATCCTGTACCAAGACCTGCCTCGTTGGAGAAAATACCGCGGGAAACACCTTTTTTCATACTGAGGAAAAAGCTTCCGACGATGCCTCCTGTTACTGCAGAGGGCCGGAAGGCTCCCGTGATAATCCGGGCAAATACGGACGGAACCTGATTAATGTGAAGTACAATGACACCGATGGAAAGTATGATGTAGAGAACAGCCATAATGGGAACCAGTTTTTCTGCAACCTTTCCGATTCGCTTGATACCGCCCAGAAGAATCAGGCCTACCAGAACTGCAATGACAATTCCGATGATGAGACAGCTGATTCTGATGGTGGAATCATTGACGAGATTGTAATTGAGCAGGGCAGAATTGATCGCCGCAGTAATTGTGTTGACCTGTGTGGCATTTCCGGTGCCGAATACGGCCAGTGTTCCGAAAAGTGCAAAGGCGTACGCCAGAAACATCCATTTTTTTCCAAGGCCGTTTTTGATAAAGTACATCGGACCGCCTACCCAGTCTCCCTGCTCATTCTTTTCACGGAAATGTACGGCAAGTGTCACTTCTGCAAACTTGGTGCACATTCCGAGCAGAGCAGAAATCCACATCCAGAAAACGGCTCCCGGTCCGCCAATGGCTATGGCACCTGCCACACCGGCAATATTTCCTGTGCCTATGGTAGCTGCCAGAGCGGTACAGACGGCCTGAAACGGAGTAATTGCGCCGTCAGCCGCTTCTTTTTTGCGGAACATTCTTCCAATGGTGCATTTCATTGCATAAGGAAATTTTCGGATCTGGATAAAGTGTGTGCGGAAACTCAGAAAAAGGCCGACACCGATAATACAGATCATGGCGGGGACTCCCCAGATGAAATCATTGACGATTCCATTGATCCTCTCAATCATTTGTAACATAGTTTTACCATCCCTTCTGACCGTCTGCCTTCAGAACAGTCTATGACGAGTGTGGCTGCAGCAGACGAATAATGTCAATGATACCATAATCTGTGAAAAATGTACAGAAAATCGTCCCACAGAAAAAATTCCGTAAAAATTTTTGCTAAAAGTATCCCCCGGGGAGGCTTGTACAGAAAAAATTTTTCTTATATGATATGTAATAAGATATATCCTATTATTAAATCCCATTATAAACCAGAAAAGAACTGCCGCTGCAGTATCGGATCTTTCGAAGTGATCCGATATTCCAGCGGCAGTTTTTCGATTATGAGTAAGTATCGAAGCGGATTGCGAGTATCCGCCTGACGAATCATGAAAGATAATTTACGGCTAGAATTGCGATGCCCAGTACAGACAGCACCACACCGGTGGCACGGTTGAGTACGATGGCGCTGGCTTTGTTGGCGAATCTGGCGGCAATCCGTGCCCACAGAAGAGTGGATAATACGCAGAACACGAGACACCAGAGATCCGGAATACCTCCGATTACAAAGTGACTGACAGCACCGGTAAAGGCAGTAAAGGCCATGATGAATACGCTGGTTCCGACTGCCGTTTTCAGTTCATAACCGAGTACGCTGGTCAGAATCAGAAGCATCATCATACCGCCGCCTGCGCCGACAAAGCCGCAGATAAATCCGATTAAGGTGCCGCAGACGATGGACTGAATCAGCCGCTTCCGGGGACTGACCGCTTCCATGGATTCTTTTGTTGTCATTACAGGTCTGACAATGAATTTAATACCGAGAAGCAGTGTCATAAAGACCGAGAAGCTGCCCATTGTTGTATTCGGGACATGACTTGCTACCCAGCTTCCCACCAGCGTGAAAAGCAGAACGGCAGCCATCATAACGAGGCCGTTGCGGATGTCGAGATTCTTGTTTTTTCCGTAAGTATACGCACTGACGGCGCTGGCAAGCACATCACTGGCCAGGGCAATACCGACAGCCTGATACGCCGGCAGACCGAGAAACGTAATCAGCATGGGGCTGATGACAGCTGCGGCACTCATCCCGGCAAAACCGGTACCGAGACCGGCACCGATGCCGGCGATAAAACAGATAAAGAATTTGTAGATCATTTTTTCCTCCTGTATGTTTTAGTTCTTGAGATATGTGCGGATATTGACTGCCATCAGTTCGTAGTACTGTTTCAGTGTGAGGATATCTGATTCTGAAAATCCCTGAAATAAAATCCGGAAGAATCGTGTCTTTGCTTCTTTTCCGTCACGGATAATGACAGAAGCCATATCCCGGATGGAGAGATGTACGGACTTTCTGTTTCCTGTTTCATAGCCTTTTGAAATAAAACCACGCTGCTCCAGCGATTTCAGAGAGGTGGAAACGTGTGACTTGGTCAGATATTTGTGCTCCACAATATCAGCAGCTGTATCAAACTGAGGGTTATTGGCCAGAAACAGAAGAATATCCAGCTCCATCCGTGTGATTCCATACATTTCGCAGACAGGCTCCACACATTTTGCATATAAAGTTTTGATTGCAGTCTGATTTTCCCAAAGATTTGGCGGTACCATATGTATACGGCCCTCCTTTTTGTTCTAATTAGAACGATTATAGGGCGAAGAAATAGATTTGTCAATCTTTTTCGGTTTGTTTTTACAATTGCTCCAGAAGATCACAGATCTGGGCACAGGACTGACCATTGATAATCTTTTTCTGGTTTTTCTGCATTCCGGAAATGGATTCCTGTTCCTGTAACCGACGGACAGCAGGAATCAGCTGATGACGCAGATCCCAGACGGGAATACTCATGCCGTGTTTCTTAAAATAGCGCAGATTCATGAATTCACATCCGGGAATGGGTGAAATGTGGATCAGTGGAATGCCTGCAACAGCCGCTTCCGTAGAAGAGAGTCCCCCCGGTTTGGAGATAAACAGATCACATACCTTCAGCCAGGCAGCCATCCGGGTGGTACTTTTCAGGAGGATCAGCTTATCACGGTAAGCTGAGTTCAGCTTTTTATAAAGCTTTTCATTATTTCCGCAGAGAACAACAAGCTCTGTTTCCGGATCTGTACGAAAATAGTCATAGAGTATTTCAATCGCTTTCGACAGCTTGCCGGCACCAATGCTTCCTCCTGCCACGAGAATATAATGCTTTTTCCGGTCGAGTCCAAGCTCCCGGACCGCATCTTCTCTGGTGAGCGGATCGGTAAAGGAGGGATGAACGGGAATGCCCAGGGGAACAACGGAAGCATTTCTGATCTGTCTACGGGCGAATACAGGTTCCAATTCTTCTCCGGGAATAATATAGTAATCACACGTGGTTTCTTCTGTAAAAGGAATACACGTATAATCGGTCGCAATAAAAACGGTTTTTGGAATTTGCTCTCCGTGATATTTCATCGCTGTCATAATTTCTGCCGGGAAAAGATGAGGCATGACAATGACATCGTAATGATGGGCGGAAAGATAGCGGCGCATTGGACGGATCATCAGCCGGTTGATATGGTAGACGGGAGAGCGCAGCGGTATTTTCCTGACAATTTCGCCGAGCAGATAGATCAGTCCGAAAAGCAGCGGTGCCTTCTGGGCTGTCCGGATATAGGAATTGCCGACAGTGGCTTCCAGACCGGATCCGATCAGCGCGTACGGGTCAAACATCTCCACGTGATGACCGCGGCGTGTCAGTTCTTCTTTGATGGCAGAACCGGCAGCATTGTGACCGCCTCCGGTACTGCAGGACAAAATCAGTGCATCCATAATAGTTTCACCTTACATTTTTCTCTTTCTTCTTTACTCAGATGAAGACGCAGGATTACCATGGCACAGATGATAAAAAATCCGGGAACAACCGGGCCGCTGTGCGCGGTAAAAAGCATCGCAGTCAGTGCTGATAAATAAGTAAAGATGGTTCTGTAGAAGTGGGGCGTAATTCTGAGTACGAGTGAATAAAACAGAAAAAATACTATCAGAATGCTGACAGGAATCACATCGGGCAAAAGCCCCAGCATGCATCCGAAGGAAGTGGCGATTCCTTTTCCGCCCTTCCAGTGGAAAAAAACGGGAAACGCATGGCCGATCACAGGGGCGGCAATCACCAGAGCAGTCCCCACGAAAGTGGCATCCTTCGGCAGCAGTCCACGGAAATAGAGATACACAGGGAGAAATCCCTTGGTCAGATCCATGAGAAGTGTCAGTATCCCGCACAGAAAACCGCCCTGCATAAAAGCATTTGCTGTTCCGGGATTCTGATCCTTGCTGTTTTGCACCACATCTTCGTGTTTCAGAAGACGGCCGAAAATATGGGCGTATAGAACACTGCCGGAAAGATAACCGAAAATTATATAGATCAGATTTCTTGTCATGGGGGACACCGCCCTTTCCTGTTTTTCTCTGTTCGGGTTTACAGTTCAGCCCGGCAGGCCTGAATCCACAGGCTTCAGCCCGGCAGGCCCCGGACACGTCTGCTGCGCAGACTGTACGCTTCTTACGAAGCTCCCGTCCGGGGCTCGATGAGCGTTCCGCCCATCCCAAAAGAAAAAATCCAGTCCTTAGCACATAAATGTGCACGGCCTGTTTTTTTCTTTTGCTGCCGGGCTGAACTGGTTATAACGTAAATTCAAATATGCAGTAGGTGACGTATATCAGGAGCAGCAGGATGCCCTGTGTGCGGGACAGTTTTTTCCTGATGAGTGCCGGAACGGTCAGGATTACCATTACAGTCAGCATTACGGGAATATCGACTACGAGGGAAGCGTTCTTTCCTGCGATGGTTGCGCTCTGAGGAATATCAAAGGGAGCAAGGACGATGGAGGTACCGCTTACCAGCACGATATTGAACAGGTTGGCTCCGATGACATTTCCCAGGGAAAGAGAGCCGTGGCCTTTGGCAAGGGAGGTAATGGCGGTGACCAGCTCCGGCAGTGAAGTGCCAAGTGCCACAAAGGTCAGGGCGATTACAGATTCGGGAACGCCGAGGGCTTCGGCAATCAAAGTGCCGTTATCGACAAGAAGGTTGGCTCCGACTGCAATCAGTACAGCACCGATGATCAGGAGCAGAATATTTTTGCCGAGCGGTATCTCTTCTTCCGGTTCGTCGGATGTTTTTTCCTGAGGTGTTTTTTTCATCTGAACCACGGTAAGAATCATATAGATAACGAAAATGGCAAGGAGCAGACAACCTGTGGATCTGCTGAATTGACCGCTGAAATATGCAGTAAATGCGTATATGGCTGCAGCCAGGAAAAAGAAGGAAACCGGAGTTACGAGCGATTTTCTCTGGATGGTTCCGGGGCGGATGGCAATGGTAAGCGCGGCGATCAGTGCTGTATTGCAGATAATGGATCCGATTGCATTTCCGTAGGCGATTTCGCCGTGTCCTCCCAGCGCGGAAGTAGCGGATACCATGACTTCAGGCAGCGTCGTACCGATCGATACGACTGTAGCACCGATCAGCAGTTCAGGCACATGAAAACGGTGAGCAATTCCGGTGGCACCGTCAACGAACCAGTCGCCGCCTTTGATAAGAAGAAGAAGCCCCAGAAGAAAAAGAAGTACTGGAATAACCATAAGAATCCTCCTTGATGATGCAAACAATATTCATACGGGAAACGAAGGCCCTGCACAGGAAAAATAAAAGTCCTGGAAACTCCAGGACTTTACCTTCAGCTGCTGACGGGAATCGGACCCGTGACCTCCGCACTACCAATGCGACGCTCTACCGACTGAGCCACAGCAGCAAGTAACATAACTGCTACGGTTCTATATGTTATCATATTTTTTACTGACTGTCAAATGAAAAAGTTTAAAATGTAAAAAATAATTGGCTGGTATTTGCGATATATACATGGTAAGATGTATATAAGTTTCGACGGTTTTGACCGTGAACAGCGCGTAAAATCTCACGTGCGTTCGGCTTGATTTGACGTTAATATTAGGAGAATTAACTGAGTGTTAGGAGGAATTGAACATGCCATTGGTTACATCGGAAAAAATGTTGAAGGATGCGCAGGCAGGCGGTTACGCAGTCGGTGCGTTTAATGTGGAGAATATGGAGATGGTAAAGGCAGTAATTGCTGCGGCGGAAGAACTGAGAGCTCCGGTAATGTTGCAGACAACACCGTCTACGATCAAATATGGAACGCTGGCAACGTATGCGGGAATCGTGAAAGCAGAAGCAGAAAAAGCATCCGTTCCGGTATGTCTTCATCTGGATCACGGCAGCAGCTTTGAACTGGCTGTACAGGCATTGAAGGCCGGATATACATCTGTCATGATCGACGGATCAAAGCTTGATTTTGAAGGCAATGTGGAAGTGAGCAAAAAGGTTGCTGATGTGGCAAATGCCATCGGTATTCCGGTTGAAGCCGAGCTTGGAAAGGTTGGCGGAAAAGAGGATGATCTGGAAGCTGAGGCGGACACAAACACGGATCCGTCCCAGGCAAAAGAGTTTGCAGAGCGTACAGGAATCACTTCCCTCGCTGTAGCGATCGGTACGGCACACGGATTTTATGTGGGCACTCCTGTTCTGGATAAAGAAAGACTTACGGACATCAGAAAGGTTGTGGATATTCCGCTGGTTCTTCACGGAGCATCCGGTCTGACAGACCAGGATGTCCGGGACTGCGTGCAGCGTGGAATCTGCAAAGTGAATTTTGCGACGGAACTTCGCGCGGCATATACAGCTGCAATCCGTAAGCTTCTGTCAGAAGATCCGTCTGTCTTTGATCCGAAAGCACTCGGCAAGGCAGGCATGGCTGCAGTGACAGAGCTGGTAAAAGGAAGAATGAAAGTCTGCGGATGTGACGGAAAGGCGTGACTGCCGCATGGATTATTCTGATATTATAATATTTGTCATGGAGATTGTGGGGACGATCGCTTTTGCGGCTTCCGGTGCGATGACTGCGATACAGAAAAGGATGGATCTGTTCGGCGTAAATGTCCTTGGTGTGACAACAGCAGTGGGCGGCGGACTGATCCGTGACCTGATTCTGAAAGTTCATCCGCCTGCCATGTTCCGCAATTCCACGTATGCGATTACTGCAATCATTACGTCGACTGTGGTTTTTCTCGGCGTGTACGTACGGGAAAAGTGGTCGCTGGCGAAATATACGATGATTTATGATAAGCTCCTGCTGTTCGGTGATACGATAGGGCTGGGAATTTTTACTGTGGTCGGCAGTCATGCTGCAGTCGCGGCGGGATATGGCGGCAACCGGTTCCTTCTGGTCTTTGTTGGAATGATGACAGGGGTGGGAGGCGGAATGATACGTGATATCATGGCGGGAAATACACCGTATATCCTGGTAAAGCATGTCTATGCGGTGGCTTCCATGGCAGGTGCGCTCGTATATACGCTGCTCCTTCCACATATGAAGAATATTGAGTGCATGACAGTCGGAGCAGCAACGGTGATGGTGATCCGTCTGCTGGCTGCACATTATAAATGGAACCTGCCGAAGATTCGGTAGGTTCCATTTTTTAAGCTGTGCGCCCGGCGGCGCACGTCTCTTAAGGGTTAAAGTCCCGAATCCGCCCGGCAGTGGGAAGGATATAGCCGAAGGCAAGGGTGTCCATCGTGAGGTGGAATCTGAAGGAAGCCGGATGTGAGGAACATACTTACTCACGGGCAAATCTCTGGTCTGACGAACAGAAACCTCATATGAGGTTATGCATGAGGGTAAGGCTGCAGCTCAAGTCGAAGCCCAATAACTACACGGAATCATGTATGATAGATGAGGCAGATGGATGGAGAGGAAGAGACGTGTGGTACCCGGGGAGACCTGTGCGGAATGCTTTGAAAGAAGTAACCACTGCACAAGGAAACAAGGCAGTGCTGAACGTGCAGGAGTCAGCAGAGGTCATAGTAAGCCGGAGTGCGAACAGTGCAAAGGACGAAGGACCGAATCAATAGGAGTCTTTAGTATGACCCGGAAAGGAGGAACGGGCACATGAGTGCAGAAAACACAGAAAGCTGCTTGCAGAGAGATAGCGCGGAACGTAAAGGGTATGTAAGAGCGCACCGCTCGTTCAACCGGATATGGAAGGAAAGGGACAGTGCAGAGCCGGATATCTTAGGTAAGATACTGTAAAAGGACAACCTGAACCGTGCTTACAAAAGAGTGAAGGCAAACAAGGGAGCGCCGGGAATCGAGGGGATGACTGTCGGGGACGCACTTCCGTGGCTGAAGGAACATAACCACGAACTCGTACAGAAGATAAAAAGAGGTCATTATACTCCATCCCCTGTACTAAGGAAAGAAATCCCGAAGCCGGACGGCGGGGTACGCAAGCTGGGTATTCCTACCGTCATAGACCGCATCATTCAACAGGCAATGGCACAACAGCTAATTCCTATCTACGAGCCTTTGTTTTCGGACGGAAGCTACGGCTACCGACCGGGACGAAGCGCAAAGGATGCCATTCTGAAGATCAAAGAGTATGCAGAGCAGGGATATACAAGGGCGGTTGTTCTTGACCTGTCAAAGTACTTCGACACACTGAACCATGAGCTGCTCATCAATATCCTGCGCAGGAATGTAAAGGATGAAAGAGTAATACAGATGATAAAGCGGTATCTGAAGAGTGGAGTGATGGAAAACGGAGTTGTCATTGAGACAGAAGAAGGCTCACCGCAGGGAGGAAATCTTTCTCCCCTGCTCGCCAATGTCTATCTGAATGAGTTTGACCAGGAATTCAACAGAAGGGGAGTGCCGTGCATCCGCTATGCAGATGACATCGTATTGCTGGCAAGGAGCGAGCCTCAGAAAGACTGCTGGAGACCAGTACGAAATATCTCGAAGGGACACTGAAACTGAAGGTGAATCGGGAGAAAAGCCGTACGGTCAGCGTGTTTGCAATCCGAAATTTTTAAGTACCTTGGCTTCTGCCTCGGGAAGAATGGCAAAGGCATCTACATCCGTGTACATGCCAAAGCGTGGAAGAAAGCCAAGGATAAACTTCGGATGCTCACTTCCCGAAGCAGGTGCGGAAGCATAGTAAAAGCCATGGAACGTATAAAAGTATATATGCGGGGATGGCTAAACTACTTTAGCATAGCAGACATGAGGAACAGTATTGAATCACTGAATGGATGGCTGTACAGGCGCATTCGCATGTGCATCTGGAAGCAGTGGAAACTTCCGAGAACAAGGATGCGAAAGCTCATCGGATTAGGAGTAGACAGTCACTATGCGGCTACAATTGCCTATGACCGGAAAGGATACTGGTTTAACGCCGGAAATAAAGCGGTCAATTGGGCGCTTAACAAGGAAAGACTGATAAACTGGGGTTATTATGATTTAGCCACAGCCTATCAGTCTATGCACGTCAACTATTGAAACCGCCGTGTACCGAACGGTATGCACGGTGGTGTGAGAGGACGGCGGCTAATCACCGCCTCCTACTCGATCACTGTTCCATCTGACGTCCCATAAAACCGGCAGCACATCTGGCAAGCATCTGTTCAGCCTCGCCCATCCTGTGCCCGCTGTCTCTGCTGCGCAGAATTACGGATCCGATCACGTCTCCTTCGCAGAGAATAGGAGTAATCACCTGGGGCAGTTCTTCTTCCATATCTTCACCTGTAATCTTAATATGTTTTTTGGAATGGCTGTCAGAGAGTACATTTTCGCGTTCGTTCATAACGGTTTCCAGCTGTGTGGTGACCGGTGCACCGACTGTTTCTTTGCGTATTCCACCGGCAGCCGCAATCACCTGATCACGGTCTGTGATGCATACCCCGTGACCGGATGCAGCAGCCAGCGCTTCTGCGTACTGTTTTACAAAGCTTCCGAGCTCTCCGATGGGAGAGTACTTTTTCAGAATAATTTCTCCTTCCCGGTCTGTGAAAATTTCAAGCGGGTCACTTTCACGTATCCGAAGTGTTCTTCGTATTTCCTTGGGAATAACAACTCTTCCGAGATCGTCTATGCGTCGTACGATTCCTGTAGCTTTCATATAAAAATCCTCCATTTACTGTACTTTCCATTGCTGGAATTAGTATCTGTAAATGGAGGGATTTTATTCGCTTATTAAGGATTCCTGAATCCGGCAGAACGGAAGCTGTTACAGAGAAAGGGAAGCGCGGCCCATCTGTTCCAGAAGATCGCTCTTGATTTTGTAAAGCCGGTCAGAGAGATCCACATAAACTTCATGAGGATTTGCAAAACGTTTCGTCTCGTCCCAGAGCGTATCTTTTTCCTTTGTACAGTAGTCACGGATTTCCATAACAGAAGGAGATGTGTAGACACACTCACCCTTCCGGAAAACAGGAACCATCATCTCACGCAGATGATACGTACCGGCCTTGATTTTTGTTTTCTTCCATGTTTCCAGCGGATCGAAGATGATCATATCCTCAGACTCGCTGAAAACTTCATCGGCAAGGCAGATCAGATCGGCCCGGATCTTTCCTGTTTCGTTGTCGTAAATACGGAGAATTTTCTTGTTGCCCGGGTTTGTGATCTTTTCTGTGTTTTCGGAAAGTTTGATTTTCGGAATAAATTCGCCTGTCTTCTCATCCAGAACGGCAGCAAGCTTGTATACACCGCCGAAAGCGGGACAGTCTTTGGATGTAATCATACTGGTACCGACGCCCCAGGAAGTAATGGCTGCGCCCTGGGATTTCAGGCTGTCAATCAGATACTCATCGAGATCACTGGAAGCGGAAATAACAGCATCTGTGAAGCCTGCTTCGTCAAGCATATGACGGGCTTTCTTTGACATATAGGCCAGGTCTCCGCTGTCGAGACGGATACCGTAATTTTTCAGTTCAATGCCGGAATCCCGCATCTCACGGAAAACGCGGATTGCGTTGGGGACGCCGGAACGCAGCGTATCATACGTATCCACAAGGAGAAGGCAGGCATCCGGATACAGTTCGGAATACTTTTTGAATGCAGTATACTCATCCGGGAAGCTCATAATCCAGCTGTGTGCATGTGTTCCCTTGACCGGGACATCAAAAAGCTGTCCGGCCAGCACGTTGGAAGTACCGATACAGCCGGCGATCATTGCTGCACGTGCGCCGTAGACACCTGCATCCGGCCCCTGTGCACGGCGAAGTCCGAATTCCATGATTCCGTCTCCGCGGGCTGCCTGAACAACACGGGCAGATTTTGTGGCAATCAGGCTCTGATGATTCAGGATGGTCAGAATGGCTGTTTCCACCAGCTGTGCCTGCATGATCGGTGCGATTACCTTCAGCAGTGGCTCATGGGGGAAAACGACAGATCCTTCCGGAATAGCATATATATCACCTTCAAAGTGGAAATTGCTGAGGTAATTCAGAAAGTCTTCATGGAAAATGCCGAGGCTTTTCAGGTAGGAAATATCATCCGGCGAAAAATGGAGATTCTTAATATAGTCAATTACCTGGTCAAGGCCGGCTGCAATCGCATAACCGTTTCCACATGGATTGTTGCGGTAAAATGCATCAAAAATAACAACTTCTGTATTCTGGCTTTCAAAATAACCCTGCATCATGGTCAGCTCGTACAGATCAGTCAGCAGTGTGAGATTTAAGGTACTCATGAAAACCCTCCTTTTGATTTGTGAATTATACGGATCATCAGCGGTCAGAGGCATAACATGTCCGGATGATCCGGTAGCATGATTTGTATAAGACTATAACACATTTTTTCGGTTATGCGAATAAAAAAATAAAAAAAATTTAAAAAAGTGCTTGCATTTTTAAAGATCATAGTATATAATTCATTTTGTTGTGAACGAAGGGCTATCGCCAAACGGTAAGGCAACGGACTCTGACTCCGTCATTTCAAGGTTCGAATCCTTGTAGCCCTGCTCAGATGAATGGATATCTTCAAAAGAAGGTATCCATTTTTTGCGTATCTAAGGCGTTTTTCCAAAAACGGGAACGGTAGCAGGGGAAAATGCGCCGGAGTGTGATTTCCTGTTTTGTACTGCTCTTTACCTGTTTTTTCAAATGAATAGGTCAATTCATAGGTCAATTGGATTATAGCAATAGATTTCCAAGGAAGAAATAAGTACGTTTTTACAAAAAAATCGAGCAAATACTAAAAATCTACCTTATGCACAATTTTAAACCAATAAATTGCACAGAACTTTGAATTGCTTCTTCAGCGTATAATCTTTTGTTTCGGTTTAAGAAAAATTAATGGAATATAGGTGGGAAAAGTGATACACTATAAATAACAAGTTTGAAGGAGAAAAAGCAGGCAAGCTTCTGATGGAATTGTTTGATTCGGAGCATGAGTTGTATGTTTCAGATTATGTGATTATGAATTGAAAGTATAAATGAAAAATCAGGTGAGTTTGAGGATAGAAAGAACGTTATGGGTATCACCAAAATCTGGAGGTGATGATATGTTAAATGATTTGGCTTTGAACAATGATAAGATACAAGCTGTAAAAGAGAAAGCGGCTGACAGAATAAAGGATTTGATGAAGGGCGATTTAGTGGAAATCGTTCTTTATGGTTCTTGTGCAAGAGGAGATTACACAGATGACTCAGATGTAGATATTGCAATCATTACAAAATGTGATCGTATGGGTGCTAAAAAGTATAGCAGGGAATTAGCTGGACTTGCTACAGAGTTGGCAATGGAATATTTTGTTGTTGTAAACTTTGTGTGTCTTCCTTATGAGGAGTATATTACTAAAAATAATTGGTATGAGTATTTCCGTAATATAAGGGATGAGGGGGAGCGGTTGTATGGATGAGGAGTACTATATTGCTTTGGCTAAAGTGAGGATGGAACGATCAAAAGAGCTGCTTCAAGAATCAGAAAATTTGTTAGCGCAAGAAGCCTATAAATCAGCAAATAACAGGGCGTTTTATGCGATAGAAAAAAGTGTCAAAGCATTGCTGGCAACAGTGAAAATAGAAGTTGCAACCCACAATGGGAGCCTGAAGCAGTTTAATTATAATTTCATTTTTAAAGGTGATGGCACATTTACATCGGAAGACTACCAAATGATTGCCAGCGCAGATCAGATACGTAATGCTTCGGATTATGATGATTTTTATATGGCAGACAAGTCCGAGACACAACAGCAGGTAGAAAATGCAAAAAAATTAGTAGATAAGATAGGCCGTTATTTGGCAGATCATTTAGAAACCGAAAGATGAAAGAGTGATAGGTCAATCAATAGGTCAATTTAGAAAAGCTATTAACAAAAAATGTTTTATTTATAGGCTCAAATGGTTTTTGCATAACGGACTCTGACTCTGTCATTTCAAGGTTCGAATCCTTGTAGCCCTGCTCAGATGAATGGATATCTTCAAAAGAAGGTGTCCATTTTTGTTGTGTTTTCAGGCTTTTTTTAAAACTAAGAGATAAAGCAGGAAATAATCCTATAGTGATGCGGATTTGAGTACGGAATCTTTATGGTATTGACTTGAGTTTCCGCAAACTGTAATCTAAAAATGAATATAGTCTCCCAAAGTGCCAATCTGTCAAATTTTTGAAAAGATACAGAGTAGCAGTTTGTGAATAGAGGCACTTTAATAAGCCCCGCCGGAACCGGACTTTGGGAG
>JAXEBU010000194.1:0-11435 GCA_034093895.1 Candidatus Choladocola sp.
CTGGAGCAATATGAACTGGAAATCATCAGCACGAGGCGGGGGCGGGGATCCTACATTTTTGAGACTCCCGACGGGCTCCGGATTCTGTGTGATTATACGGGCTCTGAGAACAAAGCGCTGTTCCAGAACTGTGTTATGGGAAAGATCCGGAGCGGTGGGTATGAGCGGGTGGATATGATTCTTCCCAATAAAGAAGGGAATCTCGTTTCCCGGGACTGGGAGGAAAATAAATACGTCGTAAAGGAATGGTATACCGGAAGGGAATGTGACACTTCGAACGAGAGCGAGATTCTGTCTGCTGTCTGCAATCTGGCCAGACTGCATCGCCTGATGCATCTGGAGGAAGAGACGCAGTACCGTCAGAGTTTCACGGCTCAGCCGCTGCTTCTGACTGTCCGCCGGCAGAATGCGGAGCTGAAAAAAATCCGTTCCTTTATGCGCAGAAAGAATACAAAGGGAGATTTTGAACGGACGTTTCTGAACTGTTTTTCCGTGTACTTTGAACAGGCAGCCATGGCAGAAGAGCAGCTGGGACGGATGGAACAGAAACTGGAACTGATGAAAAACAGCAGCAGAAGCAGTGTGTGCCACGGCGACTATAACCATCATCATATTCTGATGTCCGGATACGATATTGCCACAACAAATTTTGAGTGCTGCAGATTTGATTTTCAGATCAGCGACCTGTACCGCTTCATGCGGAAAATACTGGAGAAGCACAACTGGAATGCGCGTCTCGGCATGAAGATGGTAGAGCATTACAGCCAGATCCGGCCGCTTTCGGCGGATGAGAAGAAACTTCTGTACATAAGAATGCTGTATCCGGAGAAATTTCACAAGCTGGCGAACCATTATTATGGAAGCAATAAAGCCTGGATCTCCGGCAGATTTCTGGAAAAACTGGATCAGCTGAACGTTCAGCATCAGGAAAGAAATAATTTCATAAAAATGCTGGAATGAATTCATGTATAATTTGTGATTATGCTCAAAATATTGTTTCTTTTTCCGTGATTTTATTATATAATGTATCATATCGGAGATGCTGGGAAGAGATTTCTCCGGTATGATAACGGCAGAGTACAGGCGGGTCCTGGCAAAACGTACGAAAATAATGTTTCGCCGGAAGGGAGAGGACCGGCTGTCTTATAAAAGCCGTAAGAATGTGAGAATACAGGAGGGTACCATGGAAGACTACAGGAAAGTATATGAGGAATGGCTTTCAAATCCATACTTTGATGACGCGACGAAGGCAGAACTGAAAGCAATTGAAGCAGATGAGAATGAGATCAAGGAGCGGTTTTATACAGAGCTCGAGTTCGGTACCGCAGGACTGCGCGGTATTATCGGAGCAGGTACGAACCGCATGAATCAGTACGTTGTCCAGAAAGCAACACAGGGCCTGGCAAACTATATCATCCGTGCAGGTGAGCAGGCGAAAGGTGTGGCAATTGCCTACGATTCCAGACGTATGTCTCCGGAGTTTGCGGATTTTGCGGCACTGACACTGGCAGCAAACGGTATCAAGGCTTATGTATTTGATTCTCTTCGTCCGACACCGGAACTTTCCTTTGCAGTGCGTCAGCTGGGCTGTATTGCAGGCATTAATATTACCGCCAGCCATAACCCGCCGGAATATAACGGATACAAAGTTTACTGGGAGGATGGTGCACAGATCACTCCGCCTCACGACACAGGAATTATGGCCGAAGTAAAGGCAATTACTGACTATACCGCTGCAAAAACAATGAGCAAAGATGCAGCTGTAGCCGCAGGGCTGTATGAAGTGATCGGCGGGAAAATCGATGATGCATTCATTGCACAGCTCAAGAGTCTTGTACTTCATCCGGAAGCAATCCGACAGGAGAGCAGGAACCTGAAGATTGTTTATACTCCTCTCCATGGAACAGGAAATATTCCGGTAAGACGTGTTCTGAAAGAGCTGGGATTTGAGAACGTGTACGTAGTAAAGGAGCAGGAGCTTCCGGACGGTGATTTCCCGACAGTAAGCTACCCGAATCCGGAAGCGGCAGAAGCATTTGCCCTTGGCCTGAAACTGGCAAAGGAAGTGGATGCAGACCTGATTCTGGCAACGGATCCGGATGCAGACCGTCTCGGCGTATACGTAAAGGATGCACAGACAGGCGAGTATCATCCGCTGACCGGAAACATGTCCGGCTGCCTGCTGGCTGATTATGAGATCGGACAGACGAAGGCGCTGAAGGGACTTCCGGAGGATGGCGTTCTGATCAAGACGATTGTTACGACGAATATGGCAGATGCAATTGCAAAATATTACGGGACAGGCCTGATTGAGGTTCTGACCGGATTCAAGTATATCGGACAGCAGATTCTCGGATTTGAGAAGAGCGGCAAGGGTACATATCTCTTCGGATTTGAGGAGAGCTACGGCTGCCTGATCGGCACCCATGCGAGAGACAAGGATGCCATTGTTGCTACGATGGCACTGGCAGAGGCCGCAGCATTCTACAAATCACAGGGCAAGACTCTGTGGGATGCGATGGTCGATATGTTTGAGCGCTACGGCTACTACAAGGATGATATCAAATCCATCACGCTGAAGGGTATCGAAGGCCTGCAGAAGATTCAGGAGATCCTGGAGACGCTGCGCAAAAATCCGCCGACAGAGATTGGCGGCTACACCGTAATTTCCGCCCGTGATTACAAGGCGGACACGATCAGAGACATTAAGACCGGTGAAGTAAAACCGACCGGACTTCCGTCATCCAATGTACTGTATTACGATCTGACCGATGATGCATGGCTTTGCGTTCGTCCGTCCGGTACGGAGCCGAAGGTGAAATTCTACTACGGAATCAAGGGAACATCACTTGAGGATGCAGATCAGAAGTCAGCGGCACTTGGTGAGCAGGTTCTGGAAATGATCAACAAAATGCTGTAAGGATCACTGATTTTAACAGAATCAGGCAAGTCACCACTTCAAATGCGCAGAGTATGAAGCTGCGCAGCGGATTGCGACTATCCGCTTGACCAAAAACAGATAAACAGCAGGATTGGGAGTCTGCACGGCGGCATTGCCCCGGGCAGATTCCTGTCTTTTACCCTATAGGAAACGGATAACAGATGGAGCAGAAGATGACAGAAGAAAGAAGAAATAACGCAGGATGGGATGAAGAAGGTGTGGAAAGGGGCAGTTTCCGGTCATTTGAGGAGATTGTATCCGCACTTCGCGGGGAACACGGCTGCCCATGGGATAAAGCACAGACTTTTGACAGCCTGAAAATCTGTATGGTTAATGAGATGACGGAAGCGCTGGCGGCAATCGATCTGTATGAGAAAACAGGGGATGCGGCGAACCTGTGTGAAGAACTGGGAGATGTTCTGCTCCAGGTGGTGCTTCTCTCTCAGATAGCGAAAGAAGAAGCGCTTTTTACGGTGGAGGATGTAATCCGCGGCATCAGCAGGAAGATGATCCGGAGACATCCCCACGTATTTGCAGCCGGCGAAGCGGATGGTATGCGGGGAGGAGCCCCTGTCATCCGGGCTGGCGGAAGCAGTGATGCAGAGAGTACAGAGCCGTCCGGAAGGTGGGAAGCCATCAAGCGGGAGGAAAAGAAAAACCGCACGGAGCAGCAGGAGAAAATGGAGAAGGAAGCGTTCCTTGCGGCTGCGGATTGGGTGGCAGAGCAGCTGCAGAGCAGGAAATGAGATTCGCCCGCAGGAAATAGAGGAAAACCTTGACAAACACGGCTTTACATTATATAAATATTACCAGGGCTTACACAAAACAAACGCAGAGTCAAATTCAGAGGAGGAATTTACAATGAATAAAACAGAGTTAATTGCTGCAATTGCAGAGAGAACAGAGTTATCAAAGAAGGATGCAGAAAAGGCACTGAAGGCTTTTACAGACGTTGTTGCAGAGCAGCTGAAGAACGGTGAAAAAGTACAGCTGGTTGGCTTTGGAACATTTGAGACTTCTGAACGCGCAGCAAGAGAAGGAAGAAATCCGCAGACAGGCGAGACAATGACAATCAAAGCTTCCAAGACTCCGAAATTCAAAGCAGGAAAAGCTTTGAAGGATATGATGAACTGATTCATTTGTAATACGATCATTTGCATCCCGGGATTTCCAGTGAGAAGTTCCGGGTTTGTTTTTACCTCAGTGCAGGATAAGGAGGAAATGAGATGCGTCTTGACAAATATCTGAAAGTATCAAGACTGATTAAGCGGCGTACCGTTGCCAATGAGGCGTGTGATGCGGGACGTGTGCTTGTAAACGGAAAGGCTGCAAAGGCTTCCGTGAATGTGAAGCCGGGAGATCGGATTGAAATTCAGTTTGGAAGCAAAGCGGTCAGCGTGGAGGTCCTTTCTGTGCAGGAGACAGTCAAAAAAGAGCAGGCTTCGGAAATGTACCGTTACCTGTGACGGATCTGCGGCTTTGGATGAACCTGCAGTCCCTGTGTGAATAATCCGTCTTTCCGTTTCATACAATGGATTAATGGCAGCTGTTCCGGAGCGTATTTATGGAAGAAAAGAAAAGCATAAAACCCCACAGTATTTTCTGGAAGGACAGGATGCAGGGCAGCGTTACCGGGGTGACAGATGTCCTTTCCTTTGATGAAAACTCGGTTGTTCTGGAAACGGAACAGGGAATGATGACTGTGAAGGGGAAAAATCTGCATATCAGCCGGCTGATGCTGGAGCAGGGTGAGGTGGAGCTGGAAGGCAGTGTGGACAGTATGGTGTATTCGGGCAGCAGTCCGGCCCGGAAAGGCAGCCTTCTGAAAAGGATGTTCCGATGAGCAGGGTGATCAGTCAGGAAGCAGCCGTTTTTCTTCTGTCTGTGCTTCACGGAGCAGGGCTGACGTTCCTGTATGATCTGATCCGCGCTTTTCGGAGAGCAGTTTCCCACAATCTCTTTGTCGTGTCTGCGGAGGACTTTCTGTTCTGGCTCGCAGCAGGCTTTTTTACGTTCTGTCTTGCTTTTTCTGAGACGGACGGGGTGATCCGGGGATACGTGGCGGCAGGTATTGCAATCGGAGCTGTCTTTTATCACTTTACATTCAGCGGCCTGATCGTCCGGGGAGTTTCATGGCTTTTCAGGCTGATCGGACATTCTGTTTCCCTTCTCTGTCGTATTCTGGCGAAACCGGTCGAAAAAATATGGATAATCTGTAAGAAAATAATTGAATTTGCACGAAAAAAAGGTTACAATGTTGGCAGAACGAAAAAAAGGTCAGGTGCAGTACGCCCTCGGGGCAGGTGTGCCGAGCCGGAATGCCTGGATGGCAGGAGCAGAAGGGGTAGGAAATATGGCAGGAAGAAGAAGACGGCCAAGCAAAAGTAACCGAAGAGGAATGGCTGCAATTGCGGTGGTTGTTCTTGTATTGCTGGTAACACTGATGGTGCAGAGCCAGAAGCTGAAGGATTCGAACCAGCAGTATGAATCACAGAAAGCAGAGCTGGAGCAGCAGATCAGGGATGAAGAGCTTCGGACCGGTGAGATTGAGAATCTGAAGGATTATGTGAACTCCAAAGAATATATAGAGAAGATTGCCAGGGAAAAACTTGGCCTCGTATATGAAGACGACATCATATTTAAAGCGGAAGGATAAGGATATTGCGAAGCAGTATCCTTTTTTCTATCCGACCGTTTCATTCCGACAGAACCTGCAGAGAGAATGCGCTATACTGGCAGTGATGTGAAGAATCAGGATGCATCACAGTGCACAGGAGCTGCGGGGAGGAATGAGATATGAGTGAATGGCTGGGCACAGTACAGAAATCAGGAGCATGGAATGTATCCTCTGCTGCCGGGATGATCAGAAGAACGGAGAGCAGAACGGGAAGTCCTCATCCGGAACAGGAACAGCTGGCCCGGTACGCGGAAGCTTTTTTCGGACTGGCCGGGATGTTTCAGGAAATGCCGTGTCAGAAGGAGTGTCTGGGGGATGAAGACCTTGAGGACATATTCCGGGAACTGAAGGAACGGGAGTGTGACGGCTGTACCGGAGCGGAGACATGCTGGGGCAGTCAGTATTTTGAGTTCTGCGGCCTTCTGTATGAAATGATGTCAGAACTGGAACAGGAGGGAAGTGTTTCCCGACAGACTGCTGAACGGCTGGGAGAAATCTGCATCCGTCCGGAGGAAATGCTGGAAACACTGCAGAAGAGCTATGAAAATGCGAGAATCAGTCTGATGTGGAGAAACAGGATGATGGAGCAGCGGATGGCAGCCGGGGAACAGATTTATCAGACGGCCCGCCTCCTTTACCGGACGGCCCGGACCTTTTCCGGTTCCCCGGAAAAGGAAGAGAGAATCGGGAGAAAGCTGAAAAAAGAACTGAAGTATCTTGGAATAGAACTGGGCGAAATCCGTGTTTTTGCCGGTGAAGAAGGTCGAACGGAGGTTTATCTCAGCCTTTGCATGTGGAAAAAGGGCTGTGTTTCGTCGAAGACGGTGGCAGAACTTTTATCGGACTGCTGCAGGGAAAAAATGCGCCCCGCCTGGAACTGCCGCGGAGCAGTCAGCAGAGAGACTGCAGTTTTTCATTTTGTTCCCGATACAAAATATCAGATTTTCTGCGGCATCTCCAGAATTACGAAGGCGGGAGAGCTTGTTTCGGGAGACAATTTTGCTTTTCTGCAGAAGGATACCGGTAAGGTTGTGATGAGTCTTGCAGACGGAATGGGATCCGGGGCCGGTGCCTGCAGGGAAAGTGAGAAAGTCATTGAGCTTCTGGAACAGTTTATGGAGGCAGGCTTTCCGCAGGAGACGGCGGTGCGGATGATCAATTCCTGTATGCTTCTTCAGAATCAGCAGCAGATGTTCTCCACCATTGATTTATGCATGGTGGATCTGTATAATGCAAAATGTGATATGATCAAGTCGGGCGCGTCTGCAACGTTTATCAAACAGGAAAACGAAATTGAGGTAATCGGATCCAGTGCATTTCCGGCGGGGCTGATTCAGCAGTCGGATTATGAGAGCATGCACCGCCAGCTGACATCGGGAACAGCTGTGATCATGATGACGGACGGAGTGATGGAGGCTCTTCCGGAGGAAAACAGAGAGCAGAAGATGGTGGAACTGATCGGAAAGAGCGCTTCTGAGAATGCAAGAGAGTATGCAAGGCGATTGATGGAGCGTGTCTATCTGATTCAGAAACTTCAGGCAAAAGATGATATGACTATTCTGGTGGGGATGATCTGGAAAAAATAAAACGGATGAAAGGAGGGCACAGAATGGAAAAAATATTTCGCACAATTGAGCAGTACGGAATGATTGCACCCGGAATGCGGGTGGCTGCAGGTGTGTCCGGCGGTGCAGATTCCGTGTGCCTTCTCTATATACTGAGTGAATACAGAAAAAAGATTCCCTTTGAGCTGGCAGCTGTGCATGTGGAGCATGGGATCCGTGGAGCGGAAAGCCTGGAGGATGCAGCGTTTACCGAAAGTCTCTGCAGAGAATTGCACGTACCGTGTCATACAGTCCGGACAGATGTCCAGAAAATTGCAGAGGATCGGGGGCTTTCTGTGGAAGAAGCGGGACGTCTGGAGCGGTACCGGATTTTTGCGGAATTTCTGAAAGAGTGGAACGGGAACCGGATTGCAGTTGCCCATAATGAGAATGATCAGGCGGAGACTGTGCTCTGGAATCTGGTCCGCGGCAGCGGTCTGAGGGGGCTGGGCGGTATCCGTCCGGTCAGGGGAGAGGTTATCCGTCCCCTTCTGTTTACTGCCCGTGATGAGATCGAACAGATTCTGGCGAAGGCCGGGATTCCGTGGAGGACGGACAGGACAAATCTGGAGACGGAATATACGAGAAACAGAATACGTCTTTCCCTGCTTCCGCAGATGGAACGGGAACTGAATGCACAATCCTGCAGACATATCGCCGAAGCGGCAGCAAAACTGCAGGAAGTGGAGACATTCGTACAGCGAAGGACAGAGGAAGCAGCAAAAAGGTGTTTGTCCGCAGCGCAGGATCCCGGCGGCAGCCCGGGAACGGTTCGGATTGATCTGGATGAGTATTTCAGGGAGGATGAACTGATTCAGAAGGAGATTCTGCGAAAGGGCATGATGCTCCTGGAAGGCAGTCGGGGGCTGAAGGATATCGGGACGGTTCATCTGGATCAGCTTGGCCGTCTTGCACGGATGGACTGCGGAAAAGAATGCTGTCTGCCGGGCAGAGTCAGAGCGGTGCGTGAGAAGGGGATCCTCAGACTGGAGAAACTGCAGGAGAAGGACAGAGCGGAAGAAAAGGCAGACGACACAGAGACTGATATTACAGCGGGAGGATCATTTAAAAACGGTTCCTGGCGTATAAAATCAGAAATTCTGTGGAATAATCCGGAGATCAGGGAAGAAATTAAAACGGAAAAAAAGTATACGAAATGGCTTTCATATGATACAATAAATAACAGTATGCGTTTTCGAACGCGCAGACCGGGTGATTATCTGGTCATCAATGAGCAGGGCGGCCGGAAGAAACTGAAGGATTACTTTATTGATCTGAAAATTCCGGCAGAACAGAGAGGACGGATCCGGCTTCTGGCAGACGGCAGTCACATACTGTGGGTTGTGGGATACCGGATCAGCGAAGCTGCAAAAGTGAGACAGGAGACAAAACGTGTGATAAAGATACAAGTGGAGGAGGATAACGATGAAGGAAAAAGTCAAGATTTTTTTGCCTGAGGAGGAGGTTAACAGCCGGATTGCAGAAATCGCAAAGCAGATCAGTGCAGATTATGCAGGCAGGGAGGTACATCTGATCTGTATCTTAAAGGGCAGTGTATTTTTCATGTGTGAACTTGCAAAACGCATTACCGTACCGGTTACCATGGATTTCATGTCGGTAAGCAGTTACGGAAGTGATACAAAGTCAAGCGGTGTGGTTAAAATCATCAAGGATCTGGACGAACCGCTGGACGGCAGAGATGTCCTGGTGGTGGAAGACATTATCGATTCCGGCCGGACACTCAGCTATCTCCTTGAGATTCTGAGCAAAAGAAACCCGAAATCGCTCCGTCTCTGTACACTTCTTGACAAACCGGACCGGAGAGTGACGCAGGTGTCGGTTGATTATACGTGCTTTAACATTCCGGATGAATTTGTAGTAGGCTACGGTCTGGATTACGCGCAGAAATACAGAAATCTGCCGTTTATCGGAATTCTGGAATTCCAGGATGAATAAGGCGGCAGCAGGCTGCGTGACTGTAGGAAATGGAGCTGTGAAAGGAGAAATAAATTGAATAGAAATGCCAAAGGACTGGTGTATTACTTTATCGGAATCATAGCGATCCTGTTTCTGTTCTCCACATTCAGAGACAAACTTGAGGCCAGCCAGTCGTGGAATTACCGCCAGCTGGAAGATGCGCTGGCAGCCGGAGAAGTATCCGGTGTTGTGATCGCTCAGAATGAAGAGGTTCCGACCGGTGTTCTGAAGGTGACGCTCGATACGGGTGATATCAAATACGTAAACGTAACGGATGTGAAAGAGGCGGAAGCAGACATCAAAACGTACGATCAGGTGAGTCTGGAAATTGACAATGTGACGGGAGAGAGTGTTTTCCTGACGACGATCCTGCCTGTTCTTCTGATGGGTGTGCTGTTTGTTTTCCTGTTTATGATGATGAACCGGCAGGCCGGCGGAAGCAATGCAAAAATGATGAATTTCGGCAAAAGCCGTGCGCGGATGATTACACCGGATGCAAAACGTGTGACGTTTAAGGATGTGGCAGGGCTGCAGGAAGAGAAAGAGGATCTGGCAGAAATCGTTGCATTCCTGAAGGAGCCGGGGAAATTTGTCCAGGTGGGCGCGAGAATCCCGAAGGGTGTGATTCTGGTGGGCCCTCCGGGAACGGGTAAGACGCTGCTGGCCAAAGCCATTGCAGGAGAAGCCGGCGTTCCGTTCTTCAGCATTTCCGGTTCGGATTTTGTGGAGATGTTTGTGGGTGTCGGTGCATCCCGTGTAAGAGATCTGTTTGAAGAGGCAAAAAAACATCAGCCCTGTATTGTTTTTATTGATGAAATTGATGCTGTGGCCAGACGGAGAGGAACCGGTATGGGCGGCGGCCATGATGAGCGCGAACAGACGCTGAATCAGCTGCTGGTGGAGATGGACGGTTTTGGTGTCAATGAGGGAATCATTGTAATGGCAGCCACAAACCGTGTGGATATTCTGGATCCTGCGATTCTCCGACCGGGCCGGTTTGACCGACAGGTAGCGGTCGGACGGCCGGATGTCAGGGGCCGGGAAGAGATTCTTGCGGTGCATTCCAAAGGGAAACCGCTGGGAGATGATGTGGATCTTCAGGAGATAGCCCGGACGACAGCGGGATTTACCGGTGCAGATCTGGAAAATCTGATGAATGAAGCTGCCATTCTGGCCGCGAAGGAAGAGCGGGCATATATTAAGCAGGCGGATATTAACAGGGCATTTATTAAAGTGGGTATCGGTGCAGAGAAGAAGAGCAGTGTGATTTCTGAGGAAGAAAAGCGGATTACGGCGTACCATGAGGCAGGTCATGCGATTCTGTTTCATCTGCTTCCGGATGTGGGGCCGGTTCATACGGTTTCCATTATTCCGACGGGACGTGGAGCTGCAGGCTATACGATGCCGCTTCCGGAACGTGATGAAATGTTCAACACGAAAGGAAAGATGTTCCAGAACATTGTAGTCAGTCTCGGAGGCCGTGTGGCGGAAGAGCTGATTATCGGAGATGTGACAACGGGAGCTTCCCAGGATATCAAGCAGGCAACTTCCATTGCAAAAGCGATGGTGACAAAGTTCGGTATGTCCGAAAAAGTCGGACTGATCAATTACGACAACGATGACGACGAAGTATTTATCGGCCGTGATCTGGCGCATACGAGAGCGTACGGTGAAGAGGTTGCTTCTCTGATCGATGAGGAAGTGAAGCGGATTATCGATGAAGCCCATGAGAAGGCGCGGGAAATGGTATCCGGTCATCTGACAGAGCTGCACAGCTGCGCAAAGCTTCTGATTGAGAAGGAGAAAATCGGCCGCGAGGAATTTGAATCTATCTTTTCCGAAGGGTGATGAAACGTCGTTTTTGTGTAAAATGATCGGTAAATTTCGGAGGGGTGAAAAAACAGAATTAAAAAGTGCACAAAAACAGACGGTCGATTTTGTGAAGTTTGTGCACACTTATTTTGAACCTGATGCTATAATAATCATCGTAAAACCCCCCAATACATTATATAGTTTTTGCTACACCCCATTTAGAAGAAATACCTTCTCCAAAAAAGGCAGCCGGACGGCTGCCTTTTTTCGTCAGATAAATCTGCCTTGAGTTTCCGCAAACTGTAATCTAAAAATGAATATAGTCTCCCAAAGTGCCAATCTGTCAAATTTTTGAAAAGATACAGAGTAGCAGTTTGTGAATAGAGGCACTTTAATAAGCCCCGCCGGAACCGGACTTTGGGAG
>JAXEBU010000195.1:0-41258 GCA_034093895.1 Candidatus Choladocola sp.
GATGAAGGAATCCTGCAGGTTGCCATCGGGCACATTCCGGGCACTTCTCTTCCGACGGGCGGAGAGGGTACCCACTGTGTCGTTTCCGGCCACCGGGGGCTTCCGTCGGCGAAGCTGTTTACGGATCTGGATAAGCTGGTGGAGGGTGACATTTTCATCATGCGTGTTCTGGATGAGACCATGACGTATGAGGTGGATCAGATTCTGATCGTCGAGCCGGAGGATACTTCTGCGCTGGAAATGGAAGCCGGAAAAGATCTGTGTACGCTGGTGACGTGTACACCCTATGGAGTGAACTCACACAGACTGCTGGTGCGGGGACACCGGATTGAAAATCTGGAAGAAGCCTCCTCGATCCGCGTGACCGCGGATGCGCAGCTGATCGATTCGAAGCTGGTGGCACCTGCCATTGCGGCTCCGATTCTGCTGGTGCTTCTGTTTGGTGTTATGATCCGCCACAGAAAACGCCGGAGATGAGAAACGGAGTCTGTTTCGGAAAAAGCAAGGAGAAAGGATAAAAAATATGCGGGTTATCAATTGTCTGAAATATTATACAGGCTGTTTTGTTCTGGCAGTACTGCTGCTTCTGAACGTTCCTGGCAGTCTGACGGTTCGGGCGGACGGCGTAGGTTCGATCGAACTGCAGCTTCCGACGGAGGCTGCCGGAGCCGAGATCACGCTGTATGCTGTGGCGGAAATTGCGGAGGGAACCATCCATTATCATGAACCTTTTGGCGGAACCGGTTTTTCCATTGTGGATCTGGGAGATGCACAGAAGGTGGAGCAGGCAGCAGAACAGTTTGCACTGCTTGCTGATGCGGAGCATGTTTCCGGTATTTCCGGTACGGCAGATGAGAGCGGAATACTCCGGTTTTCCGGCCTGAACGCTGCGCTGTATCTGGCAGTTCAGACGTCGGGGACGCAGTACATTAATATACAGAAAGCACTGATCCCGGTCCCGTATACCAGGGAGGATGGAACGCTGTGCGAACAGGTGGAGCTTGCGCCCAAGTACTCAATTCCCGATGGAGCGGTCATTCTGTACAAGACGGATGAGGAAGGTACTGCAGTGGGAGAGGTACAGTTCGTTCTGCAGAAGAAAACGTATATCAGTGATGGCGGAACTGTTCCGGAAGGAATGGAGACGGGACAGGATGTGGACGGCAGGTTTGTCTGGGAGGACTGTCAGACCGGCTTAAAGACGAATGAGATGGGACAGCTCTGTCTGTCAGGGCTTTCCTTCGGAACATATCGCTTTGTGGAGACGCAGACACCGGGCGGTTTTATTCTGAACGAGTCACCGGTTTATTTTTCCGTTGATCAGGCGGGGCAGGTGGAGGAAACGAATGGCAGCTACCGGGTGGTTTCCGGAAAAGTCCCTGAGGTGACGGTGGTGAACCAGCGTACTTCGGTTACAGTAAATAAGGTGGACAGTAAAGGCAACGCCGTAGCCGGTGCCAGACTGGTGCTGAAAGACAGCAGCGGAAAAGTGATTCTGGATGAAAATGGTGTGGCCAGATACGCGTTTACGACAACGGAGAATCCCACGGTACTGAAACAGCTGCCGCCGGGAGAGTACTACCTGTGCGAAGTGGAATCGCCTGAGGGATATACGGTGGCACAGGATGTGAAGCTGACGGTCAGTGATGTGAAGGATGCAGTCAATACGGTGACCATGGTGGATGAGAAGGAAAAGGCGACAAAGGTTTCGCTTCGTGTGACGAAGAATCTGATGGATATCGAGGATCGTACGCTGGCTGCTGTGGACAGTACGTTTTACGTAGCCCTGTTCTCTGATGCGGCACGGACACACCGTGTATCCGATGTGAAAGCACTGCATTATGTGGGCAGCTCGTCCGAGACGGTGGTATTTGAAAACCTTGCTTTGGATACCGACTACTACGTCGGTGAGACCACACCTTACGGTGACCTGCTGGATGGCGGTTTCGCAGACGGTAAGAATTTTACGCCGGTTTATCCCGACGGATATAAGATCCGGCTGACTGCGAAAAAGACGGAAGCAGAGCTGAGTTTCCGGAATGTATTCTTTGAGCTGCCGCAGCAGTACTATTATGAAGGAAATCTGACCATTACGAAGAAAGTAATGAAGGGCACAAAAATGTATGACTGTGACGACGTATTCTACGCAGGTATTTTCACCGATGCGCAGTATGCGGACCGGTATGGCGAGGTGATTGCACTGGAAATGAACGGAGGAAGTGAAACCAGTGTCACCGTTCCGGTGAGTGCGGGCGAGACGATTGACGGCAGCGTTACGTATTACGTGACAGAGACGGATGAAACAGGAAAACCGCTGGCCGGTACAGCCGGTCTGGAATTTGAAATTCAGGTGGATCACACCTGCGTGACACTGACTCCGGGTCAGACGGAAGGTTCTGTGACTATTACGAATACGTATCACGAATCCTCTTCATCAGGATCAGGATCGGGTTCCCATTCATCCTCCGGCGGAAGCGGCGGATCCTCCTCTTCCAATGTGCGGACCGGTGATGATACACCGCTGCTCAAGTACGGACTGCTGATGGCAGTATCCGGAACTGCGGTTGTTCTGTTGGTTCTGGGCATTGTTCTGGGCAGGAGCAGAAGAAAGAAAAACCGGAAGAATTCATAGACAAGAATCAGCCACAGGAGAATAATATACTGAAAAAACAGACATAAAAACCAGACAGATAAAAAAGAGCTGACGCAGCATACCGGAGAAACGGCTTCGATATTCTGTGTCAGCTCTCTCTTTTTTGCAAACGGAGTCTGCAGCCCTATTTCAGAAGCTTTTTGGTGAGTTTTTTCACCTTCTTTTTGCATTTTCCGCATGCTTTTCCTGCCTTTGTCGCTTTTTTGACTTCTTTAAAAGAAGAAGCACCGTTTTCGATGGCGTGGAGTACATCACCTTTTGTGACTTTATGGCAGGAACAGATCACCTTTTCCGTATTCATATTACAGTACCAGAGAAGGAGCGGTATATACACGGGCACCCAGCTCGCTGTCCAGCATGTAGAGGCTCTTCGGATCATCGCCGAACAGCTCGAATTTCTTAATCAGGCTGTCTGCGTTTGTCTCTTCTTCGCCCTGTTCTTTTACGAACCAGTCAAGGAACTGCATGGTACGAAAATCTTTTACAGTATATGCAGCGTCATAGATGGCATGGATGAGGCTGGTCACGTATTGCTCATGCTTCAGTCCCTCTGCCAGTACAGCCTTTGCACTGGTAAGCGCAACAGACGGCTTGTCAATGGCTTCCAGAGTCACCTTCTCACCGTTGTTCTGCAGATACTGGATAAAGAGCATTGCGTGATCACGCTCTTCCTGTGCCTGTACCTTGTACCAGTTTCCGAATCCGTCCAGACCGTGATCATAATAATAGTTTGAGAAGTCCAGATACAGATATGCGGAATAAAATTCTTTGTTTACCTGCTGATTCAATAATTCTGTTACCTTTGCGTCTAACATCGTATCCCTCCCGATTCGTTTTATGTATATTTGAAACAGTTTTATCATATCACAAAATGAAGAATATGATATCATTTTTTGTAAAAAATTTCGGAAACCATAAGGACTGATCTGAGGTCAGAAAGGGCAGGTGGCATGAACAGGAACTGGAAAACGGATATTACATGTGTTATGATGAAAAAAACAGAAAACAGAAAACAGGATGGTACACCTATGAGAATTATTTTATCACCGGCCAAGAAGATGAAAGAAGATACGGATACTCTTGCCTTTCTTGATCTGCCGGTATTTCTGAAAAAAACAGAGGAAATTTCTGCCTGGATCGGGAACCTTTCGTATGCAGAAGCGAAAAAAATGTGGAGCTGCAACGACCGGATCGCACAGCTGAATTATCAGCGCCACCGGGACATGGATCTGCACAGATGCCTGACGCCGGCGATTCTTGCCTATGAGGGAATTGCCTATCAGTATATGGCTCCGTCTGTATTTGAGGCGGATCAGCTGTCTTACGTGCAGAAAAACCTGCGGATTCTGTCCGGATTCTACGGTGTATTAAAGCCGATGGACGGAGTGCGTCCGTACCGCCTGGAAATGCAGGCAAAGGCGCAGGTGGCCGGCACCAGGGACCTGTACGAATACTGGGGCAGCAATCTGTACCGGGAGGTGTCGGATGACAGCAGGGTGATTGTCAATCTGGCATCGAAGGAATATTCCAGATGTATTGAAAAGTATCTGGTGCCGGAGGATACGTACATAACGTGTATCTTTGGTGAGCTTTCCGGAGAAAAAGTAGTGCAGAAGGGTGTATACGCCAAGATGGCGAGAGGCGAGATGGTTCGCTTTATGGCAGAGCATCAGATTGAAAATCCGGAGAATCTGAAAACGTTTGACAGGCTGGGATACACGTTCCGGCCGGAGCTGTCACGGGAGGCGGAGTACGTGTTTATCCGGTGACGGTGCAGCAGCAAGGATGGCAGTTGTGGATAATAGTCAAGAGGAATAAAAACAGAAGCAAGATCGAAAACAGGAACAGATCATAGTACAGTCAGATCTGTTCTGTTTTTTTATCTGTAAGAGAACAAATGTCAGAAACCAGAACAAAATCGTAGAAAATGATAAATATATCGTAGAAAAGAGCATATTTCAAAAAAAATGGTTGACGTATAATAAAACTGGTAATATTGTAAAACAATTTTAAAATGGCAAAATATTTTGAATATGGACAAAAATGATTTTGAGAATGAATTCAAAAGTCCTTCTTCATGGTACAGGGGAACACCTTTCTGGAGTTGGAACTGTAAACTGGATGAAAAAATACTGGAAGAACAGATTCCCATTTTTCGGGAAATGGGATTTGGAGGATTCTATTCACATGTCCGTACGGGATTGGATACGGAGTATTTAGGAGAGGAATTCTTTTCATGCATTAAAAAAAGTGTGGATCTTGCAGAAAAAAATGGCATCAGAGCATGGATTTACGATGAAGATCGCTGGGCATCAGGTTCTGCCGGCGGGTTGGTAACGAAACAGAAAGAGTACCGACAAAAATACCTGCTATTTACACCGTTTTCTTATGAACAAAAAGGACCGGAGCCGGCTGGACGCGGTTTTTTGCAGCAGCCCTGCAGATCATGCGAGGGAGTTCTTCTGGCTCGCTATGATGTGCAGCTGGACGATAAAGGATGTCTGAAAAGATACAGCATATTGAAAGCGGGGGAAAGAGCAGCTGACAGTGAGTGGTTTGCATACTTGGAAACTGCCCGCGATAATGAATGGTATAACAATCAGACCTACAGTGATACTTTAAAAAAAGAAGCAGTAGAGTGTTTTGTACATATTACCTATGATAAATACAAATCAGTGCTGAAAGAGAAAATAGGAAAAGAGGTTCCGGCCTTTTTTACAGACGAACCACAGTTTTCTTTTAAACATTATCTGCCTTCTGCAAAAAGTAAAACAGACGTTACAATGCCATGGACGGATGACCTGGAAGAGAGCTTTCTGAAAAAATATGGATATTCTTTGCTGGAACGATTACCGGAAGTCTTCTGGGAACTGCCGGAGCAAAAAGTATCTGAATGCAGATACGAATTCCATAATCATATTGCAGATCGGTTTGTTGAGGCTTACTTTCAGACTATCAGTGAATGGGCAAAACAGAATCACGTACATTTCACAGGCCATCTGATGGAGGAACCTTCTTTACAGTCACAGACGAAAGCGGTAGGGGATGCAATGCGGGCGTATCCGTATATGGATATTCCGGGGATAGATATGCTGAGATACGATCTGGAGTATACAACGGTGAAACAGGCACAATCTGTAGCACACCAATATGCGAGAGAAGGCTTAACCGGCGAACTGTATGGAGTAACCGGATGGGACTGTGATTTCCGGGATTATAAATTCTGCGGAGACTGGCAGGCCGCATTGGGGGTAATTCATCGTGTACCACATCTTGCGTGGATGTCCATGGAAGGTGAAGCGAAAAGGGATTTTCCGGCTTCTATTTTTTATCAGTCTCCCTGGTATAAAGAATATCATTATATTGAAGATCATTTTGCCAGAGTGGCTGTGGCAATGACGCAGGGAAAACCTTGTGTGCGAATTGGAGTAATTCATCCGGTGGAATCGTTTTGGCTGCATTGTGGACCGGACAGAGAAACTTTACCGGCCAGAAAACAGATGGATGACAATTTCCTTAGATTTGCAGAATGGATGCTGCTGAATACTGTTGATTTTGATTATATCAGTGAAGCTTTGATTCCGGAGCTGCAAGCGCAGAACGATGGAAAAATGATGATTGGTGCAATGACATATGAACTGATTATCGTTCCGGGATGTGAAACACTGCGGTCAAGTACTGTGGCAATGCTGAAGGAGTTTTTACATCTGGGCGGAAAAGTATTGTTCCTGGGAAGCAAACCGGTTTATCAGGATGGAAAAGAGAATTCGGATCTGAAGTGCGTGTTTGATTCCTGCGAAACTGTACCATTTGTAAAAAATGAAATACTAAAGGCAGTAAAGCCTTTCAGAGATGTTGAAATTGAGACAGAAGACGGGCAGCCGTGTGAATCATTGATTTATCAGCTCCGTGAGGATGGAAAAGATAAATGGGCATTCTTTGCGAGAGGAACAGTTCCGTATAGTAAAGATATTTCAGGATTTCAGAAATTGAGGATCAGAATTAAAGGAGATTATATACCGTTTCTTTGTAATACGCAAAACGGTGATATTGTTCAGATCCCATATTCGATTTGTGGGGAATGGACAGAGATTTCATATATCTTCTATGAATATGACAGCCTGTTATTGAAATTAAAGAAAAATGAGAAAACAGATTATATAGAACAATTGCTGTCAGAGGATAAAAAAAGCATCGCTGATGAAATGTTGAGAATAAGAGATGTTTTCGTGAGAGAACCGGTAACTGTCTCATTTAAAGAACCGAATGTAGTGCTTCTTGATCGTGCAGAGTTTTCACTGGATGACGGCAGGTATGAACCGGAAGAAGAAATTCTCCGTATTGACAATATGTGCCGCGGACGACTTGGATTAAGCTACAGAGGTATGGCGATAGCGCAGCCCTGGACTTCGGAAAAGCAGGCACACACACACATTCTAAAACTGAGAATTTGTATAGAAAGTGAATATTTTTCTGATCAGGTTTTCCTTGCGTTAGAGAAACCGGAAGAAAAGATTATAATCTGGAATGGAGAAAAAATTGTTACAGAGAATGAGTCATATGTTTCCCAGAACAATTATTACGTAGATAAATCAATTCAGACCGTTTCTTTGCCGTCGCTTGTATGTGGGAAAAATATTCTGGAGATTATACAGCCTTTTGGAGCTGATTCCAATACCGAATGGATGTATCTTCTTGGACAATTTTCTGTACGTCTTTATGGCACAAAAAAGAGAATTCTTCCTCCGGAACAGGATGTGAGTTTTGGAAGTATTGTAAATCAGGGTTATCCATTTTATGGAGGCGAGCTCGTCTATAAAATTCCGTTTCAGACTTATGGTGGGAGGATTCTTGTGAAAATTCCACATTACAGGTCGGGACTGTTGAAAGTGTCTGTTGATGGAGGAGAAGAACAGGCTGTAATTTATCCACCTTATGAGTGTACATTTGCCGGATGTGATGCAGGCGAACATATTCTGAAAATACGGGCATTCGTATCACGTAATAACGCATTTGGACCGGTTCATATGGCAGACAGAAAAGAACAGTGGTTTGGCCCTTCTGCCTGGAGAACAGAAGGTGATGCATGGACGGAAGGATATATTCTGAAAGAAGAAGGAATTCTGTCTGTGCCTGTTATTAAAGAAATGTTTTAAATGAAGGGTCAGGTAAAAGATTGAAGTACATTCTGAAATCGGAATGTGCTTGTTAAAATATGGCAAAATGCACATATTAACCATAATTTAAACTAATAAAATTGTTTAAAATGCATAAATATAGCTTGAAAACCAAAATAGAAAATGATATAATGCAAGTATCTTGAGCATCTTCAGTGAGATGCAAGAACGGAACATTATATTATAATAATTCTAACATTTAGGAGGGTTAAGAATGAAAAAGAAAGTATTGGCAGCTTTATTAACATCATCCATGGTTCTGGGCACATTTGCCGGATGCATGACAGCTTCAGCAGAAGAGGATATTACGCTTACCTTCTGGTCACCGACCTGGCATCAGGCGGCAGATGAAGCCGTAATTGCTGACTTCGAAGAGGCAAATCCGAACATCCATATCGATGCAACATTTTATTCCACAGCAGACATTAAGTCCAATTTGAAAGTTGCGGCTACATCTGATACGATGCCGGATATGTGGTATATGTGGGGTGGCGCAAACTATGCTGATTATTATTATCGGGCAGGTCTGGCAAAGGATCTGAGTGAATATGCTGAAGCGAATAAGTGGGATGAGAAATTCCTGCCTTCCGCAATGGAACTCTGCAAATCTGCCGACGGTGCTGTTGAGTGTCTGCCGCAGGTATACACAGGACTGATTATGTGGTACAGGAAGGATATTTTTGAAGAAAACGGCGTGACAGTTCCCACAACATTTGAAGAGTTGGAAAATGTATGTGCAACGCTGAAGGAAAATGGCGTGACTCCGTTCTCCACAGCAGGTGATTATACATATCGTTTTACAGAAGCTTTGATTGAGTATTTCTGTGGTGCAGAAGAGCATGATGCTCTGAATGCATTTGAGACAAGCTGGGCAGAGTCAGAAGGCGTTACGAAAGCCATGGAAAAATTGAAAGAGTGGACGGATCTCGGTTACTTTATTGATGGATTTATTACAGAGGATACTGCGAATGAGAAAATGTATGTGTACAGTGGTACTGCCGCAATGGTTCTCGATAACTCCAGTGTTGCATCTGACGTAGTAGCAAATGATTATGATCCGGCTCTGTATGGATATTTCATTCTTCCGGTAGGTCGTGTTTCTGCTTATGTTAAAACGACACAGTTCAATAAGAATCTTACAGATGAACAGTTTGAAGCTGCAATGAAATTCTGGGACTACTATCTGAGTGACGAAAGCATTGCTGCACATGCAGAAATTGAACAGCCGACAGCAGTAGCAGGTGCTCCGCTGTCCAGTTCCATGGCTCTTGCAGATGGATTGCTGGAAGCAATTAATGAAGCAGGAAGCTATATGACATCAGACCAGAATATTCCGGATGAAGTAGTTTCTGTTCTGTTCTCAGCAGAAGAAAAAGTTGTACTGGGTGAGATTGAGCCGAGTGAGTACGGTGTTGAAGTTCAGGCCGCAATTGATGCATATCAGGCGAACAAATAAAAAACAATCCAATTATTGTGAGATTTACAACGGGGAAATCCATTGGATTTCCCCGTTCCTGCAGAAAAATACTGACGAGAGATGAGTGGAGGTTATGTAGTGAAAGAAAAACTTAAAACAGCGTCATTTATTATTCCTGCATGTCTGGTATATATTATCATTGTTCTGTATCCCACAATTTATTCCATAGTAATCAGCTTTACAAAATGGAACGGTGTGGGAGAAAAGACATTTGTAGGTCTGAATAATTACATTAATCTGTTTCTGAATGATGACCTGTTTTTAAAATCTTTGAAGAACACGGTCATCTGGACAATCTGGACAGTTTTATTCACGGTTATTCTTGCTTTGCTGTTGGCGTTAGCATTAAACAAACGCTTTAAAGGAAGACTGGTTTATCGGGCTATTTTCTACTTCCCCAATATGCTTTCGTGGATTATTGTAGGTATTGTCTGGAAATGGATGTATAATCCGAATTTTGGTATGATCAATTCGGTACTGTCAACACTGCATCTGGATTCGCTCCGGGGAGCGTATCTGACGAATACAAGTATTGCGCTGTTCTGTGTGTATATTGCAGCGTTGTGGCAGGGAATCGGCCAGCCGATGCTGTATTTTCTGGCAGGACTGCAGACGCTTCCGTCTGATGTTATGGAAGCAGCCAGAATCGACGGAGCGGGAGCGATAAACTGCTTTTTCCGGGTGACGGTACCCATGCTGAAAGAAACGTTTGTTATTGTACTGGCAACACAGATCATTGCGGCGCTGAAGGTTTATGATATTATTTATGTTATGACGGATGGAGGTCCCGCAAACTCCACACAGACACTGGCAACTTATATGTACAATCAGACCTTTACATTTAATAACCTTGGTACAGGAAGTGCAATTGCTACTGTCATGGTAATTATTATGATGGTATTCATTGTTCCGTATATTGCGTTCACAATGAAGGAGGATTGACAGATGAGAGGAGAAAAAATCAGGAAAGGAATCCTATATATCATTTTGACGTTCTTCGCTTTGATTGTGATGATGCCGATCATTATGCTGTTTCTGTCAGCAATCCGGAATACGAGTGAGTTTTATTCAAAGCTGAATCTGCTTTCCATTCCGGAGAATATCTGCTGGGAGAATTTCAGCAAAGCATGGTTGAACGGAAAACTGTTTCTTTATATGAAAAATGGTGCAATTGTTACACTGATTAAGGTTCCGCTGGGGATTCTGATCGCATCGATGTGCGCCTATGCAATCACGAGACTGGATATTCCTTTTGCAAATGGTCTTTTTGTTATTATTCTTGCAGGTATGATGCTGCCGAGACAGATGACGCTGATTCCGCTGAATATTCTGTACTCGAGACTGAAACTGAACAATACGTATTTCTGCCTGATTCTTACGTATCTAGGTTTCGGAGTGTCGTTGGGAACGCTGGTGTTCCGGGGATTTTTCAGGTCAATTCCGAAAGAACTGGATGAGTCGGCAAGAATTGACGGAGCAGGAAAGTATCAGATCTATGCAAGAATTATCATGCCGATTGCCAAACCGGCAATCTCAACTATGGTAATTCTGGATTTCCTCAGTACATGGAATGAGTTTATGGTGCAGAGCGTTCTGATTACCAAGGATACCATGAAGACCGTACCGTTTGGTTTGCTGACTTTTATTGGTGAATACAGTACAGATTATGGCCTTCTGAGTGCCGGCGTGCTTATTTCGATTATACCGGTATTTATTGTTTATCTGATTTTCCAGAAAAACTTTATTCAGGGTATGGCCGGAGCTGTAAAAGGTTGACAGAATGGCATAATAACTGTAATAACAGAAGGGGGACTGAACGGTTTCCCTTCTTTTGATAGGGAGCAAAGAGTGTTAAATGAGAGCGAAGATAATAATTGATAAAAACGAAGTAATAAGTAAAATTGATGACAGAATGTATGGATCTTTTGTAGAACATCTGGGCAGAAGTATCTATGGCGGAATTTATGCACCGGATCATGAAACTGCAGATGAACAGGGGTTTCGGCAGGATGTTCTTGAGGAAGTAAAGAAATTGAATGTTCCTGTTTTCAGATATCCGGGTGGAAATTTTGTCTCCAATTACAGATGGGAAGACGGAACCGGCGATAAAGCAAAGCGCCCCAAACGATTAGGACTGGCATGGTCAACCGTTGAAACGAATCAGGTCGGTATTGATGAGTTTCAGGAATGGGCCAGACGTGCAGGCGGAGAAGTAATGCTTGCAGTAAATCTGGGAACACGTGGCCCGGAAGAGGCATGTAATCTGGTAGAGTATTGCAATAGTACAACAGATACATATTATGCAGAAATGCGGAGAAAGAATGGTTTTGAAAAACCCTTTGGAATTAAACTATGGTGTCTTGGAAATGAAATGGATGCACCATGGCAGATCGGAGCAAAGAGTCCGGAGGAATATGCGCATGTAGCCAGGGAAACTGCGAAACTGATGAAGCGCGTGGATCCTTCTATTGAGCTGGTGGCATGTGGCAGTACAGGACCTGCAATAGAGACGTTCGGTACGTGGGATAAAGCAGTCCTTCGTGAAGCATATGAGTATATTGATTATATTTCACTTCATAATTACTGCAGAAATGAAACCAGGAATACGAAAGATTTTTTGGGCAGTTCTCTGGTAGTGGACAACTATATTGAACAGGTTTCCGGATTTTGCGATGAAATTCAGAAAGAAAAAGGTACAGATAAGAAGATCATGCTTTCTTTTGATGAGTGGAATGTGTGGTATCATAGCAGAGAGCAGGATCAGAAAATCGAAAAATGGCAGAAAGCACCTCATTTACTGGAGGATATCTATACGTTGGAAGATGCAGTTGTTGACGGATCTGTTTTAATCACGCTATTACGCCATGCTGATCGAATTAAAATTGCGTGTCTTGCTCAGATGGTTAATGTAATTGCGCCTATAATGACAGAAGATAATGGCGGTGTGTGGCTTCAGACTATTTATTATCCATTTTACTATACGTCAAAATATGGAAGAGGTACTGCTTTAAGAACAGAGAATAGATGTGAAACCTATCATTCAAGTCTGGCAGAAAATATTCCATATATTGATTCGGTTGCGGTTCTTTCAGAGGACGGAGATCAGCTTGCACTTTTCTTTGTGAATAAATCATTGAACCAGGAATGTGTTATTGACATTTCGCTGAATCATTTTCAGCAGTTCTGCCCGGTAAAACATATTTCGCTTGAGGGGAATGATCTGCAGGCGGTAAATTCAGCAGAAAATCCGTATAATATTATTCCTGTAGAAAAAAGGATAACAGATAAGATTACGGCAGCTCCGGTTTCCTGGAACATGGTTTTGTTTCAAAAAGCATGACATCAGGAAGTCTGTTTCAGGAAACGGGAATGAATGCTTCGGAAATACAGCATTTGTTTTTCTGAAGAGAAAGGGGAAAAAGCTGAAAAGATGATGTATCTGTTTGAAATGTTTGAACTGGAATTCCAGGGGAAAATACTTCATGATTCCTGGGCTCAGGCAGATCTGGAAGCGGTATTTGTGCATGAAAGTGTATGTGTCAAAACAAAAGGGTTTTATGCAGGAAACGGTATCTATAAAGTACGTTTTCTGCCGGAGCTGGAAGGAATATGGCGATGGAAGGTTTCGGGAGTTTTTGAATCCGGTGGACAAGAATTATGTGTAAAGTCAGATAACATAAAAAATCATGGGGTCGTCCGGACAAAGGGAACTCATTTTGTCTATTCAGATGGGACATGGTTTTATCCGTTCGGTACGACAGTATATGCTTTGCCGAACCAGGAGAAAGAAACTATACAAATGACATTAACTTCCTTAAGTCAGTCTCCTTTTAACAAAGTGAGAATGTGTGTGTTTCCAAAGCACTATAAATATAATGACAATGAACCGGAATACTACGCTTTTGAAAAAGAAGATGGACATTGGAATGTAAAAAAACCCTGTCTGAAATTCTGGGATCATCTGGAGCAGGTGATACAACAGTTGCATGTTCTTGGTATTGAAGTGGATTTGATTTTACTCCATCCTTATGATCGATGGGGATTTTCAACCATGCAGAAAAATGAATACATGATCTATCTGGATTATCTGATTCGAAGACTTGCTGCTTTTCCGAATATCTGGTGGAGCCTTGCAAATGAATATGATCTGATGGATGGTATAGCATGTGACTGGTGGAGCGATTTTGCTGATTTTATCGGGAAAAATGATCCATACCATCATTTGCTCAGTAATCACAATATTTTTGAGTACTGGGATTTTGACAACAAAGATACAACACATTGCTGTATTCAGGATACTCGTTTATGGATGGTGGGGCAGCTCCTGAAGAAACACAATAAGCCGGTTGTTGTGGATGAATGTTGTTATGAGGGAAATTTGCCGGCAGAATGGGGAAATCTGTCCGGGGAGGAAATGGTACACAGATTCTGGGCAGTGACAGCAGCCGGAGGGTATTGTACGCATGGTGAAACGTATTTGAATTCAGACGAATGTATCTGGTGGTCAAAAGGTGGAAGGCTGGTTGGAACCAGTCCTGAGCGGATTGCTTTTTTAAGGGAAATACTGGAATCACTTCCGGGGCCGTTATCCTGTTACGTATCACCGGATTGTTTATCAGAAGAAAAAGTGATGGAAATGAAAACGGAAAAGGAATGTTTAGCCCGGTTTATACAAAACTATCCGGAAAAGAGAGCATTCATAACGCATATAATCAGGCAGCCATGGGATGTGATTACAGCAAAAATTAACAGAGGAAGATTTTTTGAGTCGCATTATCTTGACAAATGCTATCTGCGTTATATTGGAAAGCAATGCAGCTGTGAAACAACCATGTATCTGCCGGAACAAAAAAAGTATACAGTTGAAGTGATTGATACCTGGGAGATGACAAGAACAATCGTTTTGCGTGGGGTTTCCGGAAAAACGATCATTCCATTACCTGGAAAAGAAAAGCTGGCAGTCCTTGCCCGTTCAGAATAAAAATAAAAAGTGAGGGAAAAGAACATGAATGAGAAAATACAGTGGTTTCGTGATGCAAAGTTTGGTCTGTTTATCCATTTTGGCCTGTCGGCGGTGCTGGGTGGAGAATATCACGGGATAAAGACGAACTGGAATGCAGAGTGGATTATGAATACGCTGGACATCCCGGTGGAGGAGTACCGGCAGCTTGCCGCACAGTTCAATCCGACGGAGTTTGATGCGGAGGAGATTGTGAAAAAAGCGAAATCCTGGGGAATGAATTATATTGTTTTTACGTCAAAGCACCACGAGGGATTTGCAATGTATGATTCTGCCTGCAGTGATTACAGCTCGGCGAAGGCATCACCCTGCCATCGCGATTTCGTGCGGGAGCTGCAGCTGGCATGTGAAAAATATGATATGAGACTGGGGCTGTATTATTCCCAGGCGCAGGACTGGGATGACCCCAATGGGCTTTCTTACCGGAAGGACAACAGCGGAAAAGATTTTCAGAAGTATATTGATGAAAAGTGTATGCCGCAGCTTCGGGAGCTGCTGACGAACTATGGGAAAATCGCGCTGATCTGGTTTGATACACCGCTTGATATGACAGAGGAACAGAGCCGGGCCATGGCAGATCTGGTTCATGAGCTGCAGCCGGAGTGCCTGATTAACGGGCGAATCAGCCATGGACTGGGCGATTATGTGACCACAGGAGATGAGAATATCCCAAGGCTGCCCTATGAGCGGACGTGGGAGGTTCCGGCTACCACAAACGGTACCTGGGGCTACTGCAAATTTTCCGACAAGTGGAAGTCTGCAAAGGAGATCATTCGTCTCCTGGTGAAGATCAACAGCCGGGGCGGCAATTACCTGCTGAATGTGGGGCCGGATCCCCTGGGGCGGATACCGGAAAAGGCAGAAGAAATCCTGAGCGAGGTGGGGAAATACGTATCAGAAAACAGAGAAGCCATTGAAGGAACCTGCTGTATGCCGTATTATCCTTATGAGCCCACCTGGGGAGAATTTACCTGCAAACCTCACAAATTGTACGTACATATTTTCAAGCCGAAAAAAATTGTGGAGCTTCTGAATATGAAGGCTGAGATTGAGGATGTCTATATTGTAAAAACGGGGCAGCGCCTGAAATTCTCCAGTATCAGAGGTACGGGAGCCAACTGGATGCTGCAGTTTGTGCTGCCGGAGGAAATGTACGAAGAAACTTATTACTGTGTCTGCATACAGATCAGGGAAGAATTCCCGATGATGGAGGAGATTACTCTGTGAGCATAAAGGACAAACGGTTTTTTTCCATAAACAGAAAAATGATGCTGTACCTGTTCGGGCTGATTATCATTCCGCTGTTAATAATGGGCGTGATTCTGATCAGCATCGTGTATCAGCAGGAGCTGGAACTGAATACGGAGCGGTATCAGGAGAAGCTGGAATGGATTTCCGAGCAGGTGGAAAATGCATTCCTGGACGGCGAAAATTTTGCGCTGACCATGTATCTTGACCGCAATGCACAGAATCTGTTGAAGGAAACAAAATCATCACAGAGCAGCAATGAAATTTCTATTCTGATGAACGAGCAGACCCGGAATAAGGACTGGTATAAGTCCATCTGCGTAACGGTTGACGGCGAAATTATGAAGCAGTGGTCCGGTGGCGTCATTCTCTCCCGGGACAAGGAAGAATACGTGAATCAGACGTACGAAATTGAAGGAAACGGATTCTGGACAGAGCCGCGGTATCTTGAGAACACCGTTCTGGACAATTCGGAAAAAGCCGGAAAGGTGCTGACGTATTACGGCAAAATCTTTGATTATTCCCGTTACCAGAATGTACTTGGTGTGGTAAGTATCAGTATTTCTGAGGATTATATCTGTCAGCTGTATCAGGGGAGCCTTTCTGAGCTGGAAGGAACCCATATGCTGATTGCTCCCGGAGGAAAAATTATTTCTGCGACGGATAAGGAGCTTCTGGGAACGACGTATGAAGAATATGACAGGATAAAGGATGATGTGGTCGGCGATCAGGGACATCTGACCATCTCGGTTCACAACAGGAATTACATTGTTCTGTACCAGAAGAGTGAATCCTATGACTGGTATCTGACCAGTGTGATTCCGGAATCCCAGTTTCTGAACAGCAGTATGATTTCTCTTGTGATTATTATCATCTGCATTGCTCTGTGCATTCTTTTCGGCATTATATTCGGGATGATCATGAAAAGGTCTCTGTTGAATCCGCTGCGCGTTCTGGCTGATACCATGGCCAATAAACACACCATTGATTCTGAAAAAATGGAAAATCAGTACAAGAAAAATGAGATCGGAATTCTGTACAAGGCGTTTTCTCAGATGGAGACAAATCTGGACAATATGATCCAGAAAAACTATATCAGTGAAATCTGCCGCAAAGAGGCAGAGCTGCAGACGCTGTTTTCACAGATCAATCCTCACTTTCTGTATAATACCATGGACTCCATTTACTGGCTTGCCATACAGAACAAGGATTATGAAGTTGCGGATCAGATCAGCAAGTTTTCCGATATTTTTCGCCACTCACTCAGCGTGGGAAACGAAATGGTTTCCATCTCATCAGAAATTGAGTTTATCCGGAAGTATGTGGACATTATGAAAATACAGACGTCCAATCCCATCATACTGGAAGTGGAGATTGACGAGGAGCTTCAGAAAAAACGGATTCCCAGACTGCTTCTGCAGCCGCTGGTGGAAAATATTTTCACCCATGGGATCTGCGAGCAGAAAAGGGAGGGCTGGATCCTGCTCTCCGCCGAGGTGACAGACGGAAAGCTGTGCATCATGGTCACTGATAACGGTGTGGGGACGGATGAAAATGAGATACGAAAGGAACTGGAAAATCCAAGACTCTCGAAAAAAGCCTTTGCTCTGAAAAATGTGGATAAACGGATCAGACTGATCTACGGAGAAGCCTATGGGCTTGAATTTCACAGCAATTACGGGGAAGGAACGACGGTAATTATCATACTTCCGGAGAATACAGAAGTGGATGAGGCAGAGAAGTATTATGAAAATGATGATAATTGACGACAATAAACAGGTGCGGGAGGGAATCCGGAACGGAATTGAGTGGGAGAGTCTCGGTATCTCTGATATCAAGACGGCGGAGGACGGAAAGGAAGCGCTTGATATTTTCCGGGAATTCCTGCCGGATATTGTCCTTGTGGATGTGATGATGCCGGAGATGGACGGTCTGGAATTCCTGAAAAGATCCAGAAAAATCAAGCCGGAAGCCAAGGTACTGATGATCAGCGGCTTCTCTGAATTTGAGTATGCGGTGGAAGCCATGCGTTACGGTGCATCCGGATATGAACTGAAGCCGCTGAAAATGCAGCAGCTGATGACCAGTGTTTCGAACCTTGTATTACAGATTCGTCAGGATAACGAACGGAAGGAGAAATCTCTTGTCCATCAGAGGGCGTATGAACGGGGGCTTCTGCTCGACATTCTTCACGGAACCTGTACCGATGAGAAAAAAATGGCAGAATATCTCGATCTGTTCGGGTTGAGAAAAAACAGTCAGATCATTCTGATGTGTGTCACGGTGGACGGAAACGCAGAAGAGATTGCGGAACATGATGCGGTTCTGATCGAGCAGATGCTTGCCAGTTATTTTTCGGATGATCCGGAAAAAGGGCTTATCATGCGGGAAAAAGAAACGTTTTACATTTACCAGAAGTGTTCAGCTTCCTTCCTGGAGCAGATGAACCGTCAGGCATCTCTTGCGGCTGTGCTCAGGGACCTGAATAACCTGATCATTGATACAGGACATACACTTTCCGGTGGAGTGAGCAGACCGCATCCGGCCGGTCAGGTTGCCGTATGCGCGGAGGAAGCTGTTTATGCATTAAAGATTAACCGGATGGCAGGCCGCGCCGTATTCCGGATTTTTAAAGAACGGATATCGGACAGCTTTGTGGAGGAACTGTACCGTACCCATATGGAAGCTTTTGACGGCTGGAAGGGAAAGGAGGATCCGGCGGCCGAGATCAGGAAAAGGCTGGATAGTCTGTTTTGTACTATGAAAGAACAGGGATATCTGGAAAAATCCTTCTGTATTCGCATGACATCGCTCGTCATTGAGAAGATCCGGCAGACCTATTCTGTGACCGGAAAGGAGTACTTCCGGCAGATAGACCGGCTGGAGTCTCTGGACGAATGCGAGGCATTCTGCCGAGACTATCTTTTCCGTATCAGCCAGGCAGCGGGGGCGGAGCGAAAATCTGATTACAGTGATGCTGTAAAGAAGGCGATGGAGTATATTAATAATCACTACAGAGAAGATACCGCTGTGCCTGTTCTGGCAGAGCACATCGGGATATCCCCCAATTATCTGAGCCACATTTTTAAGACAGAGTGCGGTACATCAATTTCCGAGTATGTGAATCAGGTACGGATACAGAAAGCAAAAGAACTGATTTCAAACTCAAATATGATGATATACGAGATTGCAGAAGCGGTGGGATACGGAAATTACATCCGGTTTACCCAGGTTTTCAAGAAGTATGAGGGATGCTCACCGGTGCAGTTTCGCAAATTGCACGAAAACTGATGCATTTTTTTTGAAAATCAGTATTCCATTTTCCTGAAAAAGGTGTATAATGCGTTTCAAAGTTTTCTTGGGATTGAAAGCTGACCCCGGTGTGCGAGAGTCATGGACTTTTGCACACTTTGCTTTTGGAGGTGAAATTATGGAGCAGGTGAATAATGTTGTTGCACGTTTATCGGATATCGAAGCGGCGGCACAGCAGATCATGGATCAGGCGGTGCAGCAGAAAAAAGAGCTGGGAATCAGAAGCAGGCAGCAGCAGGAAAAGTTTGATCAGGAGTTGTCAGCCAAAACGAAGGAGGCTCTGCAGAATCTCAGTTTGAAGCTGGAAAATGAAAACAGGGAACGGCTGGACAGGCTGAAGGTGGAAAATGAGAAGGCGCTGGCTGATCTTGAAGAGACGTACAGATGCAGGCATGAACAGATTGCAGAGGAACTATTCAGAAAAGTAATAGAGGTGTCATAGGATGAGAGAACTGTTAGCTTACAGCGGAGTTTCCACAAAACTTCGGGCAATGCAGAGCCGACTGTTTACGAGAGAAGAATATCTGGAGCTCGGGGCAGCAGAAAATGTGTCAGGTGCTCTGGAGTATCTGCGGCATCATCCTGGATATGAGTCCGTTTTTGCGCAGTATGAGGGCCAGGAACTCCATCGGGAAGAAATAGAAGGCATTCTGGACGAGTCCATAGCGATTGATTTTCAGAAGATTTACAGATTCGGTTCTGTAAAGCAGAGAAAATTTCTCGACATGTATTTTACAAAATATGAGGTTTCTGTTCTGAAAAAATGTATTGGTATGATTTTTGATCATCGTGATGTGTGCATAGATCTTTCCTTTTTTCAGGACTTTTTCCGGAAACATTCCAGGCTGGATCTGGAGCGTCTGGGTGAATGCAGAGATGTGGATGCGCTGCTTGGTGCAGTAGTGGGTACAAAATACGAGACCTGTATTTCAAAAGTAAAAGAACGGGGAGGAAACAGTCCCTGGGATTACGGTGTGGCGCTGGATTATGAATACTTCATCAATTTCTGGAATCAGAGAAAGAAGTATTTAAAAGGGGATGCACTGGACTGTATTACGATGATCTACGGAGTAAAAATGGAACTTCTGGATATCCAGTGGATTGCAAGGGGAAAGAAGTATTATCATATGTCACCCCATGAACTGTACGCACTGATGCTTCCCACAGGCGTGCATTTGCAGCGCCGTGAACTGCGGAGGCTGACAGAAGCTGCAACCATGGAGGAATTTCAGAATCTGCTGTCCGAAACTTATTACGGACGCCATTATCGGGAATTCGATACAGAACATATAGAACAGCTGTATGATAAAATCCGGCAGGAAATTCAGCACAGTCTTGTGCGGAAGAAGCCGTATTCCATTGCGTCTGTCATTTCCTACATATTTGACAAAGAATGCGAGATAGACAGGCTGACCAGTATTCTGGAATGCGTGCGTTATGGAATTGATGTACAAAATACGGATATTGTGCAGCTGCAGGGAGGTGTATGATTTGATTGTAAAAATGAAATTCTTAAGTATCACCGGTCCGCAGTCTGATATTGACAGGGTGGTCGGTGAATATCTATCCAGATATGAGATTCACCTGGAAAACGCACTGTCTGAACTGCAAACGGTGAAGAATCTGCGGCCTTTTATCGAAATCAATCCGTATAAGGATTTGCTGGAAAAGGCAAACAGCTATGTAAGCATTCTGTATCCGCAGGTAATTCCCGCTCCGTCTGGAACTATTTCACTGGAGGAATCACTGGACACGGTGAAAAAACTGGAAGAGCAGGTTGGTGATTACACAGAAGAGAAGGAAAAACTGCAGGCAGACAGAGAAAAAAAGAAAGTGTCTCTGAAAAAACTGGAGCCCTTCCGCGATTTTCCTTTTGATCTGGGACGGGTAATGAGCTTTCAGTTTATCAAATACCGCTTTGGCCGGATCAGCCGCTTCTATCTGCACAAACTGCAGAGCTATGTGGATGAGGAGCTTGACACCGTGTTTTATCGCTGCAGAGAGGATGGGCAGTACGTCTGGGGGATTTATTTCGTTCCGGAGACAGAGGTGCGCCGCGTGGATGCCGTATTTTCTTCCATGCATTTTGAGCGTTTTTTCCTCCCGAACGAATATGAAGGGCTGCCGGATGAGGTATACGGGCAGCTGGAAAGGGAGATCGGGAGGCTTGATACGGAGATAGCCGCCTGTGATGAGAAAATCCGTCAGGTACTGGAGAATTCTGCGGAAAAGCTGCTGCTTGCAAAAGAAAAAATGGCCTCCCTTTCCGCTAATTTTGATGTGCGGAAGATGGCAGCCTGCACTGCGGGAGATGAGAAGGATCCTGTCTATTACATCCTCTGCGGATGGATGTCTGAAGCGGATGCGGATGCCTTTATGACGGAAATCAAAAATGACAAAAAGCTGATGTGCATGGTGGAGGATTCAGACAATCAGATTCTCCATGCTCCGCCTGTAAAACTGAAAAATCCGAAGCTTGTAAAGCCCTTTGAACTGTTTACAAAAATGTACGGTCTGCCATCGTACAATGAGTTTGATCCCACAATATTTGTGGCATTGACGTATGCTTTTATATTCGGGGCCATGTTCGGAGATGTGGGTCAGGGACTCTGTCTTGCTGTTGGCGGAGCACTTCTGTACCACTTCAAAAAAATGGATCTTGCAGGGTGTATCGGCTGTGCGGGTATTTTCTCCACTGTTTTCGGATTCCTGTATGGAAGCTTTTTTGGATTTGAGGATGTGCTGCCTGCCCTGTGGCTGAAGCCAAAGGAAGCGATGGCTTCTCTTCCGTTCATAGGAAGTCTTAATATGGTTTTTGTGGTTGCAATCGCGTTCGGTATGCTGTTGATTCTTGTAACCATGATATTTCATATCATTAACGGAATCAAAGCAGGAAATCTGCAGGAAACGGTGTTTGATCACAACGGAATTGCCGGTCTGGTATTCTATGGTGCTGTAGTCAGCGTAATCTTTCTGTTCATGACAGGCCACGCGTTACCGGCCACAGGGCTTCTGGCGGTTATGTTTGTGATTCCTCTGGTTGCCATTGCATTTAAGGAGCCATTGTCAAAGCTGGTACAGCGCAGGGCTGATGCCATGCCGAAGGAAAAAGGGATGTTTTTGCTGACCAGCTTTTTTGAGCTTTTTGAAGTAATTCTGAGCTATTTTTCCAATACACTTTCCTTTGTGCGTATCGGAGCATTTGCAGTCAGCCATGCTGCCATGATGGAGGTTGTACTGATGCTGGCAGGCTATACGTCCGGTAATCCGTCCGCAGTCAACTGGATTGTGGTCGTACTGGGCAATATCTTCGTCTGTGCTATGGAAGGGCTGATTGTCGGAATTCAGGTGCTGAGGCTGGAGTATTATGAGATGTTCAGCCGTTTTTACACAGGCAGCGGACGGCCGTTCACACCGTTCATCAAAAAAAAGAGGAAAAACAGCGATAAATCAAGACAAATAAGGCTGTCGATGCAGAAGCAGGCAGCAGAATGAGGAGGAAAAGATATGTCTGAGACAACAAAAATGATTTTAATTGCAACACTTGTACTGAGTATTATTATTCCGGTGGGAGCATTCCTGATTGGGGAGAAGAACAGGGGACGGTTCAAGACATCTCTTGGCATAAACTGTTTCTTCTTTTTCGGAACAATGGTGCTGGCATCTGTGCTGGCCTTTGCAGGAAGCGGTGATGTTGTAATGGCAGAGGAAGCGGCAGGCGAAGTGGCAGCGGCAGGTTCCGGACTGGCGACCGGACTCGGTTACATTGCAGCCGGTCTTGTTACGGGACTTTCCTGCATCGGCGGCGGTATTGCCGTTGCAAGTGCGGCAAGTGCGGCACTCGGAGCAATCAGTGAAGACGGAAGCGTATTTGGTAAATCTATGATCTTTGTGGCAATGGCGGAAGGTATTGCTCTGTACGGGCTGATTATTTCCTTCATGATTCTTGGTAAATTGTAATGATGAAATCAGAGAGCATGAATATCTGAAATACAGAATGGAGCTTTTTTATGATTATGTATCTGATCAGTGACAATGTGGATACTCTGACCGGAATGCGTCTTGCCGGAGTGGAGGGCTGTGTGGTGCATGAGCGTCAGGAACTGAAGGAAGCCCTGGAGCGCGTTCTGGAGGATCCGCAGGTGGGGATTATTCTCCTGACAGAAAAGTTTGGAAGGGAGTTTCCGGATATTATTAATGATGTGAGACTGAACCGGAAATTTCCGCTTCTGATTGAAATACCGGACCGGCACGGCACAGGCCGCAGACAGGACTTTATCACATCTTATGTGAATGAGGCAATCGGTCTGAAATTATAGAAAGAAGGTGGTTCGTATGACAGACGAAGAGAAGCTGAAGCATTTTGAGGATTCTGTTATCGGAAGAGCACGGGAAGAGAGCGGAGAGATGCTGAAGCAGTATCAGATCTCTCTCGATCAGGAACAGGAAGATTACCGGGCCGCACAGAATCAGCAGGCGCTGAAGAAAATCAAGACAGAAATCGGTAATCTGAAACGGGAATATAATACCACTTTTGCAAAGGAGCAGGTGAGTATCAGGCGCCGGCTCTCAGAGAAAGAAGGGGAACTGACCGTCCGGCTTTTTGACGAAGTAACAGAGAAACTGAAACAGTACCGGGAAAAGCCGGAGTATGATGTGCTGCTGGAAGAACAGATCCGAAGGATCAGAGAAAAAGCAGGACAGAGGGAGCTGAAAATTCAGATCAGTCCGCTTGATCAGAGCCGGAAGGAAAAGCTGGAAGCTGCTACAGGAACTGTGATTGAGATCGGGAATGATACATTTCTGGGCGGAACCCGCGGTTTTGTGGATCACGGAAGAATACGGATTGATTATTCTTTCGATACCAGACTGGAAGAACTGAGGGCGGATTTCACATTAGGGGGAGGTGAATCCCGTGGATAAAACAGGCATTCTTTACGGTATCAATGGCCCTGTGGTATACGTAAAAGGGAATACGGACTTTAAAATGCACGAGATGGTTTACGTCGGTGAGGAACGGCTGGTGGGGGAGGTCATCGGTCTGTCTCCTGCTTATGCCACTGTTCAGGTATATGAGGAAACCTCGGGACTGAAACCGGGGGAATCGGTGGAGTCTACAGGGGCACCGATTTCAGTGACACTGGGTCCCGGTATTCTCACAAACATATTTGACGGAATAGAACGGCCTCTGGAAGATATCGCAGCCCGCTCCGGTAAATTCATCACCCGGGGGATCTCTGTTGATGCACTGAATACCGCGAAAAAATGGAAGACTGAGATACTGGTAAAACCGGGGGACAGAGTGGAAGGCGGAACAGTTATTGCGCAGGTACAGGAAACGCCGGCGGTTGTTCACAGATCCATGGTGAGACCGGATCTTTCCGGAGAAGTACTGTCAGTCGCCCCGGATGGGGAATATACGATTAATGATACTATCGTAACGATCCGTACAGATGATGGACGTGAGGAAGTCCTGAAGCTGGCACAGAAATGGCCGATCCGGGTTCCGCGTCCCGCTGCAGGCCGATATCTCTGCAATACTCCGCTTGTGACGGGGCAGAGAATACTGGATACTATGTTTCCTGTTGCGAAGGGAGGTACGGCAGCAATACCAGGTGGTTTCGGAACAGGGAAGACCATGACACAGCATCAGATTGCCAAGTGGTCTGATGCCGATATCATCATATATATCGGATGCGGAGAGCGCGGTAATGAGATGACACAGGTTCTGGAAGAGTTTTCAGAGCTGGTGGATCCCAGAAGCGGCAATCCTCTGATGGATCGGACAGTGCTGATTGCAAATACCTCCAATATGCCTGTGGCAGCCCGTGAAGCCTCTATTTATACGGGTGTGACGCTGGCAGAATACTATCGTGATATGGGATATGACGTGGCCATTATGGCCGATTCCACTTCCCGCTGGGCAGAGGCTCTTCGTGAATTGTCGGGACGTCTGGAAGAGATGCCTGCGGAAGAAGGATTTCCGGCATACCTGGCATCCCGTCTCTCTGCGTTTTATGAGCGCGCGGGAATGATGAAAAATCTGAACGGGACAGAGGGCTCTGTCTCCATAATCGGCGCTGTGTCACCACAGGGCGGCGATTTTTCAGAGCCGGTCACACAGAATACGAAACGTTTCGTCCGCTGCTTCTGGGGACTGGATAAATCGCTGGCGTATGCACGACATTTTCCGGCAATTCACTGGCTGACAAGCTACAGTGAATACACGGGAGATCTTGGAAAATGGTATAATGAAAATGTGGATGAGCATTTCATGGAATACCGGTCAAGAATTCTTGCAATTCTGAATCAGGAGAGCAGTCTGATGGAGATTGTGAAGCTGATCGGTGGTGATGTGCTTCCGGAGGATCAGAAGCTGACACTGGAAATTGCCCGTGTCATCCGCCTTGGATTCTTACAGCAGAATGCATTTCATCCGGAGGATACCTGCGTTCCGCTGAAAAAGCAGTTCCTGATGATGGATATCATCCTGTATCTGTATGATCGTGCCAGAGACCTTGTGACAAAGGGAATGCCTGTATCTGTGCTGAAAGAGAGCAGTATTTTTGACCGTGTGATCTCTGTCAAGTACGATGTGGCAAATCACGAAACGGAGAAATTCCTGGAATATCGTGATGCCATTGATGAGTTTTACCAGGGAGTTCTGGAAAAGAACGGTTAAGGAGGGATAGACATGGCAATAGAATATTTGGGACTCAGCCGGATTAATGGCCCTCTGGTGGTGCTGGAAGGGGTAGAAAACGGTTCCTACGATGAGATTGTTGAGATGATTGTGGATGGGAAAGAAAAAAAGCTGGGACGCATTATCGAAATGTATGAGGACAGGGCAATTATACAGGTATTTGAGAGTACGGAAAACATGTCTCTGGTCAATACTGCGACGAAACTGACCGGTCATCCCATGCAGGCGGCGCTTTCAGAGGATATCCTGGGGCGTACCTTCAATGGCATCGGAGAACCGATTGATGATCTGGGACCGGTGCGCACAGAAGCCCACCGCGATATCAACGGTCTTCCGTTGAATCCGGTGATGCGGGAGTACCCGAGAAACTACATACGTACCGGTATTTCTGCCATTGACGGGCTGACCACGCTGATACGGGGACAGAAACTTCCGATTTTTTCCGGAAACGGACTTCCGCATGACCGTCTGGCTGCACAGATCGTAAGACAGTCATCTCTGGGAGAAAATTCTGATGAGAAATTTGCCATTGTTTTTGCCGCTATGGGTGTCAGCTATGATGTGGCAGAATACTTCCGCAAAACCTTTGAGGAGAGCGGAGTTTCCGATCATGTTGTTATGTATCTGAATCTTGCAAATGATCCTGTGGCGGAACGTCTGATTACGCCGAAGATGGCATTGACGGCTGCGGAATATCTCGCTTTTGAAAAAAATATGCACATTTTGGTTGTGCTTACTGATATGACCAGTTATGCAGAAGCCATGCGTGAGGTATCTTCCTCCAAAGGGGAGATTCCTTCCCGGAAAGGATATCCGGGGTACCTGTACAGTGAACTTGCCGCACTGTATGAGCGTGCCGGGCTGGTGAAGGGGGGAAAAGGCTCTGTGACGCAGATACCGATCCTGACCATGCCAAATGACGATATAACACATCCGATTCCTGATCTGACAGGATACATTACAGAAGGGCAGATTGTTCTTGACCGTCAGATTCACGGAAAGGGGATTTATCCTCCGATTAATGTGCTGCCATCCCTGTCCCGCCTGATGAAGGATGGAATCGGGGAAGGATATACGAGAGAGGATCACCAGGCACTGGCCAACCAGCTTTTTTCCTGTTATGCGTCAGTGGGTGATGCCAGAGCGCTGGCTTCCGTAATCGGTGAAGATGAGCTTTCACCGCTGGATAAAAAATATCTGGAATTCGGAAAGGCTTTTGAAGAGCATTTTGTCGGTCAGGGAGAAGAGGAGAACCGCACGGTTCTCGATACACTTGATCTGGGCTGGGAACTGCTGCGTCTGCTTCCCCGTGAAGAGCTGGACCGTATTGACACAAAACTTCTGGACAAGTATTATGATAAAAAAGCAGACATTAATGCATAAATCACCCTCAGGGGATGTCGAAATAAGAAGGTGATATAAGATGGATCCAAAATCATTTCCGACGAAAGGCAATCTGATTGCAGCCAGAAATTCGCTGCAGCTTGCGCGGCAGGGCTTTGAGCTGATGGATAAAAAGCGTAATATCCTGATCCGGGAGCTGATGAAGCTGATTGATCAGGCTTCTCAGATTCAGACCCAGATTGATGAGACTTTTCGCGCGGCATATGCAGCACTCCAGAAAGCAAATATCGAGCTGGGCATCAGCCATGTGGAAGAGATTTCCTATTCTGTTCCGGTGGAAACTTCTATCCGCATCAAAGCCAGAAGCATCATGGGAACGGAGATTCCTCTGGTTGAATACGAACAAAAACCGGTGAAGCCTTTCTACTCCTTTTATTCTACAAAACAGTCTATCGATGCGGCAAGAATGGCATTTGAGCAGGTGAAGGATCTGACGATCCGTTTGTCTGCCATTGAAAATTCTGCCTACCGGCTGGCTTTCGGTATCAGCAAGACGCAGAAGCGGGCAAATGCTCTGAAGAATATTACCATTCCGATGTATGAGACGCTGACAAAAAATATAGCAGATGCGCTGGAAGAGAAAGAGCGGGAAGAATTCACAAGACTCAAGGTTCTGAAAAAAAGGCAGGAGGCAGGTAACGAAGCAGATTGTGAAACTCCGATTGCTGAATCGGGACAGGAGCGGAATGGAGGATACTGATATGAACCGTATACTTTTTGTTGACTGCTGTGTGCGAGAAAATTCACGGACAAAAGAGCTTGCCCGCTGTGTGCTGGACCGGCTTGAGGGTGAGATTCACAGACTGGATCTGGATCAGGAAAAATTAAAGCCGCTGGATCGGGAACTGCTTCAGAAACGGGAGCGTCTCGTCAGTGAAAATGACTATTCGGATGACATGTTCCTGTATGCAAAGGAATTTGCGAAAGCCGATACGATTGTGATCGCTGCCCCGTACTGGGATCTGATGTTTCCGGCTCTGCTCAAGATCTATACAGAACGGATTATGGTCTCCGGAATCACCTTTACTTATGTAAATGATGAGCCGCTGGGGCTCTGCAAAGGCAGACGGCTGATCTACATTACGACCTCCGGCGGACCGATGTATTACAATTTCGGATTCGATTATATGAAAGCTATGGCAGAGACATTCTTCGGCATACAGGAAGTGCAGCTTTTCAAAGCGGAAAATCTGGACATGGAAGGAGCCGATGTTACTGCGATTATGCAGGAGGCCAAAAGTGAAGTGCAGCGGAGTTTGGAATGAGACAATAACCGGAAAAGGAGATAGGACTCTATGAAAGAGTCATATCTCCTTTTTTCACCCAGCCGGTTTTTACAAGAATCATGTTGATCAGAGGACAGAGGACTGCAGGGAGAACGAAAGAAATCAGAAACAGTCCGGCCCAGTCAAAAGCAGTGACAGATGTTCTGACACCCTGGGCAATCTCGTTCATCCATCCTGTATATACACCGATCTGCCCCACAAATCCGCATGTACCCATTCCGGAAGAGACTGGTGTACCGTTCATTTCCAGATGGAAAACACAGGTGGCCAGCGGACCGGTAATGGCAGATGTAAGGATTGGAGCAATCCAGATTTTTGGATTTTTTACAATATTTCCCATCTGCAGCATGGAGGTGCCGATACCCTGAGAAATCAGTCCGCCCCAGCGGTTTTCCGGAAAAGACATCACTGCAAACCCGATCATCTGCGCACAGCATCCGGCTACGGCAGCACCTCCGGCCAGCCCGGTAAGACCGAGGGCTGCGCAGATGGCAGCAGAAGAAATGGGAAGCGTAAGCGCAATTCCCACCAGCACGGAAACAAGAATTCCCATGAGGAAGGGCTGAAGACTGGTAGCCCACATGATCAGGTGTCCCACTTCCATTGCAGCTTTTCCGAGCGCAGGAGCCCACCAGGCAGAGAGTAGTACACCTGTCCCAATGGTAACCAGCGGGGTGATGAGAATATCGATTTTTGTCTCCTTTGACACTGCTTTTCCGATTTCAGAGGTCAGAACAGCGATAAAAAGCACGGCGAGAGGGCCTCCGGCACCGCCCAGTGCATTGGATGCAAATCCGACCGTAATCAGTGAGAAAAGAACCAGGGGCGGACAGTGCAGTGCATAGCCGATGGCTACGGCCATGGCAGGTCCACTCATGGCCGTGGCAAGAGAACCGACTGTGTAAGCAGTATCATTTACCGTAGCTACAGTCATGGTCAGGAACGGAATGTGAAACTGAGTACCGAAGGTATTAATGATAGTACCGATCAGCAGGGAACAGAAAAGTCCCTGAGCCATGGCACCCAGTGCATCGATGCCGTATCGTCTGACAGAGATAATAATATCTTTCCGTTTTAAAAAAGCTTTAAATTTTTCCATAATGCTGCCTTTCTTTTTCAATCTGTAATTTCACAGAAAACATTCTACTAAATACGGCAGAAGGAGTCCAGCAAAATTTTCCGTTGAAACTGGTGCGGCATACACGATATATTGCTTTTTGCTGCGGAGATCCGGCAATAAAGTTGATCGGAAGGATTATAAAGTATATAATGATAATGATAAAAAACCATTCCGGGAGGTGGCTATGAAAAAAAGGAAGAATGTTTTATGTGGAATGCTCTGTCTGACGTTGCTGGGTATGACAGCGCAGGCGGAGGAACCGGGATATTTTGACGTTTATGAATCGGATCCCGGAACGAAAGTGGTGGCAGATACGATGCGTGTGGTGAACTGTGAAGAGTGGGTATCGCTGCGGCGGGAACCGGATGCCAATTCGGAACGTCTGGAATATGTGCCGCTTGGGGCGGAGGTTTACGACTGTCAGTGGTATTCCGATGAATTTATTTACGGAGAATATGAAGGACAGTACGGATACATACTGTCCCAGTATCTGACCAGAGTCCGCGTGATAAACGAAGAAAACGGTGCGGATGAATGGAAAGACAGAGCTTATTTCACGTATTGGGAGATGCCCTGGGAAACACTGACACAGGGTGGAACAGAAGTTTTTTCTTACGAGTCAGAGCTGTACACTATTGCAGCGTATCGTGATTATGAGTCAGGCGAGGCACTGCGTGTCGGATGCTATGACACCTGGGGAAATCCTGTCTGGGGGTATCTGACGGGCGTGGACTATATGACGGAACTGAATGCGACGGAAGCGTTTCTCGGTGGGACGGTGCATGATCCGCAGGTGATCGTAAATAACACGGATCTCGGCCTGTACGGGATTGATCCGGCGACAGGAGAAGTGATATGGAAGACTGCCGGTGAAGAACTCTCTCTTTCGGGTTCTGTTTCCCATGCGGTGGGAGCAGACGGAACGATGTATCTTGCAGGCTATTACGGTCCGGATCCCATTGCCGTTTCTCCGGACGGGGAGGTACTGTGGCGCTCCGATGCGGGAAATGAGGATGTATACTGGCCGTATCAGATTTCTGTTGAAGGTGACAGTATCGTTGTAAATTATGAAAGCGGAAACGGGTACGATCATTACGTCGCTGTTTACGATATTGCCACAGGAAGAAACACAGGAATTTTCCTGGAAGAATACTGAAATTATGCTGCTGAATCTCTTGACAAAAAAATTAGAAATATTATAATAAAATTAGAATTGTTCTAAAATGGTAGCGAACACGAGAAAGGATTTCAATATGACAAAATATGAAAGAGAAATATTTGCCATCGTAACCACTTCCCGCGAACATCTAACCGTAGAACAGATTTTTCAGAGACTGAAGAGAACACATCCGAATGTGGTTCTTGCGACAGTATACAATAATCTGAACCGATTGCTGGAAGAGGGCTTGATCCGAAAGGTTTCCATCGAAGGGATGCCGGACAGATACGACAGGACAGAAAAACACGATCATCTTGTCTGCAGAAACTGTGGGAAAATAGCCGATATTACATTGAGAGATCTGACGGAGTCTTTAAATGAACAGCTGGGGGATGACTTCCTGTATTACGATCTGAAGGTATTTTACCTTTGTCCTGCGTGCAGGAAAATTTTACAAGAGCAGAATTCCCACAGTACGGAATAAAGCGGGCCGATAAGAACGCGGGATTTCACAGCTATAAAATAATGTGTCAGGAGGTGCAGCAGAATGTTAAAAGGGAAAACAGCAGTAGTAACAGGCGGAACGAGAGGAATTGGTTTCGCTATTGTAAGGAAGTATCTTGAGAATGGTGCAAATGTGGCAATTGCCGGATCACGGCAGGAATCTGTGGAGAAAGCAATTGCAAAGCTGCCGGAGTATAAGGATCGTGTGATGGGTATCTGGCCGGATCTCTGTTCTCCGGAGGAAATAGCTTCTGCCTTTGCTGCAGTAAAAGAAAAATTCGGAAGAATTGATATTCTGGCCAACAATGCCGGAATTTCTTCCAGAACCAGCCTGTATGATTATACAGTGGAAGAATTTTCAAAAATCGTTGATATCAATCTGAAGGCAGTTTTTGTATGTTCACAGGCCGCTGCGAGAATTATGAGAGATCAGGGCGGCGGAGTCATCATCAATACGAGCTCAATGGTAGGGGAATACGGACAGCCTTCCGGCTGCGGTTATCCGGCAACAAAATTTGCAGTGAACGGTCTCACGAAATCTCTGGCGAGAGAGCTGGCAAAGGATCAGATTCGTGTGAATGCCGTTGCTCCGGGCGTTACGAGAACAGATATGGTTGCTGCGCTGCCGCAGGAGATGGTGGACAGGATCTCAGCGGGAATCCCTCTGGGAAGAATGGGAGAACCTCTCGATATTGCAAATGCCTATCTGTTCCTGGCCAGTGATCTGGCGGGCTACGTAACGGGAATCACTCTGCGTGTTGACGGTGCGGCAATGACCTGATGGAGGAAGAATGAAAATGAATAAAAAGGCGATGTATAATCTGACGTATGGATTATTTGTACTCACAGCCAGGCTGGGGGAAAAGGATAACGGCTGTATTATTAATACGGCAGGACAGGTGACCTCGACACCGAACAGAATCAGCATTACGGTAAATAAAGATAATTTCACCCATGATCTTGTGAAAGAAAGCGGCAGATTCAATATTTCCGTTCTGAGTGAGCAGGCAGATTTTGAGATTTTCAGACACTTTGGATTCCAGTCCGGAAGAACGTCGGAAAAATTTGAAGGATACGCTTCCTGTAAGCGCAGTGAAAACGGTATTTACTATATTACAGAAGGTACGAATGCGTATATCAGTGCTTCTGTTGAGCAGATGATTGATCTGGGGACACATACGATGTTTATTGCTTCTGTGGATGATATGGAGGTTCTCTCTGCTGTTCCGTCAGCATCCTATGCATATTATCAGTCTTCCATAAAACCGAAACCGGAAGCGAAGGCTTCTCAGGGAAAAACGGTATGGCGTTGTACGGTGTGCGGCTATATTTATGAGGGTGAGGAGCTTCCCGCAGATTTCGTCTGCCCGCTGTGCAAGCATCCGGCTTCCGACTTTGAGAAGGTAAATGCATAATAAGAAACAGTCAGAAAGTGAGAAAAGAATGTATCCGGGGATATACTGGCCGGATGCATTCTTTTTTTTCAGTATGGAATATGATACAATCAGTACATGGCGTTAAAATCAGAATAATTGTGATGAGGGCTGTAAAAAGAAGCCCTTATCAGGAGAGAGGGTGTACTGAAATGAAAAAACTATGGACCATGATTTTGTCTGTTTTTGCAGCATTATTGCTGGTGTCAGGAAGCTGCATGGCAGAGGGGCTGGATGCAGAATCCTATGTAGAGACGCTGTGCAGCGGTGATGCAGACAGCCTCGCAGAGAATTACGCGCACACGAAAGAGCTCCTGGATGCACTGAAGCCGTCGGGAGGCTTTGCGGGACTGCAGTCTTCCCTGAAAGCGCTGGGAGAGCTGCAGTCCGTGGGAGTTCCCGTCATTTCGGAGGCGGCAGGATATACCAGCTACAGCGTACCGTGCATATTTTCCCTGCAGAAGCTGAATCTGGTGCTGAATGTCAACAGCGAAGGACAGATTGCAGGAATTGTCACGGCCGCCTATGAAGAAGGAATGTCGGAGGCGGAATCAGATGTAACTGAAACAGGATTGCCGGAGGGAATTACAGAGACAGAACTTGGGATACCGGTGGAAGACCATGAGGGCTGGGAGCTTTCGGGAACACTTACCATGCCGGAGGGGGAAGGCCCGTTTCCGGCAGTCATTCTCGTTCACGGATCGGGACCGCAGGACAGAGATGAGACGATCGGTACCAATAAGCCGTTCCGTGACATTGCATGGGGGCTGGCAGAAAAGGGGATAGCGGTGTACCGCTACGATAAACGGACCTGTCTTTATGGGACAGATCTGGCAGGGGATACCGGTCTGACACTGGAGGAAGAAACGGTTCTGGATGCCGTGAAGGCGGTGGAAATTCTGGCGGACCAGGAAAAGATCGACGGAACCCGGATCTGTGTCGCAGGTCACAGCCTGGGAGGTGAAGCACTGCCGAGAATTCATGATGCACTGAAGGAACAGGAGGATGTGGCAGGATACATCTTTCTGGCGGCTCCGGCCAGAAAACTGCCGGATATGATGCAGGAGCAGTATGATTTTCTGTATGGGATGACACCGGAACTGACGGAGGAACAGAAGCAGGAAAAAGCGCAGATTGATGCGGAACTGGACAGACTGAAGAATCCGGATACCCTTTCGGATGACGAAGCGGTAATGGGAGCCTATGCAGCATACTGGAAGGATCTGGATCATTATGACCAGGTGGAGGCTGCTGCATCGATAACGCAGCCGTGTTTCGTGCTGCAGGGTGAGGAGGACTACCAGGTGACTATGGAGGATTTTAATCTCTGGAAAGCAGCCTGGGGAGAAAAAGAAAACTGGACCTTTAAGACGTATGAAGGGCTGACACATCTGTTTATGGAAGGAAAAAAGGAGAACGGTCCGGCAGATTATCAGAAAACGCAGACGGTGGATCCGCAGGTGATTGCTGACATCGCCTCCTTTATTCTGGAAAATGTGAAATAAAAAACTGTAAAAATCGCAGACGGAGAATTATTTTATAGCAGTAATGAATAATCCTCAGAAAAAGGGCCATACTATCATTAATCTCACAGGAAAACAGTTTAACCCGGAACTGATCGGAAATTTTCTTATGAGATTAGCGTATGCTCTTATCATTGGATCCCCCTCCGATGGTAAAATTACAAAAGATAAAATAAAATACTTATCCTCCCCTTTGACCCCGTAAATACAAGGAAAACGCGTATTTACGGGGTTTTGTATCAGTATGCGGATTGTGACTTGCCACAGAGATCAAAGTGTTATATAATAAAGCAGTATTTTTGGATACAATTTAAGAAATGAAACAAAGGATGGTATTAAATATGGGATTATTACAGACATGGAGAGATGAGGCGTATTCTCAGGAGGCAGATAAAAAACAGCTGCAGCAGTTCTGGTCCGACTATTTTCTGACAGAGAAGGGCATTTACGAGCAGCTTCTGGAGAACCCGGATGAGGCAGTTTCCGGAACCGTTAAGGAACTGGCAGAGAAGTATGATGTTCCTATGATGAAGATGGTAGGTTTTCTGGACGGAATCAATGACAGCCTGAAGACTCCGAACCCCATTGAAGAGATGGAAGAGGATACAGTAGTCAGTCTTGACTTTGATAATGAACTGCTTTACAAGAATATGGTGGACGCAAAAGCGGACTGGCTGTACAACATTCCGGCATGGGATAAGATTTTTGATGCGGAAAAGAAAAAAGCGCTTTACCTCGAGGCGAAGAAGATGAACACCATCGTGAAAGGACCGAAGGTGGGAAGAAATGATCCGTGTCCCTGCGGCAGCGGCAAGAAGTATAAATTCTGCTGCGGCAGATAAGCTGGCACATCATCTTTGGAGGCTGAGATGAGAGTTCATGTGATACAGACGGGATGCCTGATACTGGGCATCCTTTGTTTTTTCTATTATGTCGGGATCGTGCTTTATGCAGGACTGCGCACCAGTATTTCCTGGGTGTGGCTTCTGGCGGCGGGAGTATTCCTGTTCCTGTGGCGTGCTCTGATCTGGCAGCAGAACCATCCCGGTTCATGGATCCGGTACGTGACCGGAGTCCTTGGCGTTCTGCTCGTAGTTGGCTTCATTGTTATTCTGGCGATTGGAACAAGGGTAGTGGGAGCGATGGTGCAGGAACCGGAAACGGGTCTGGACTGTGTGATTGTTCTCGGAGCGCAGGTCAGAGGAGCCGCTCCCTCCCGGGCACTGCGCAGGCGGCTTGACTGTGCGGTGGAATATGCGCAGAAGAATCCGGAAACTGTGTTTGTGCTGTCCGGAGGACAGGGGCCGGATGAGAGGATATCCGAAGCAGAATGTATGTATTACTATATGGTTGAGCATGGGGTATCAAAAGAGCGGTTGCTGCTGGAGGATCAGTCGACCAGCACGAAGGAAAACCTGGAATTTTCTGACCGGCTTTACAGTTTGAAGGAAAAAAGAGTGGGGATCCTGTCTAATAACTTTCACATTTACCGGGCACTGGCTCTTGCAGGGCAGGAAGGTTACCGTATGGTTTGCGGAGTACCGGCTTCTTCGGATGCTGGTATGCAGCCCCACAATATACTGCGTGAGGTCTGCTGTGTGCTTCTGGAGCTGGCAAAAGGCAATATAAAACGACTGTAAAAATTTCATCGGGAAATTTTGATAAATTCTTGACGAATGGGAAATAATCTGCTATAATACCAGACAGTTAGAGGTTTTGGTTGCTGACGGATAAGTGGAGTACCACAGGGTAATCAAAATAATAATTTTGTCGACCGTCTGGACAGCATTTGATGATAAGCAAGTGTTGTCCTTTCTTTTTCAGAAGGCTCCGGCTGGATTTCTCTGACATCCGGTTCGCTGTTTCCGGTTACAGACAGCACAATCAAATATTTCTATGAAAGTAGAGAAGATACAGTACGTTAAGTGTCACACGATGGGAAGGTCTTTATGTGAACGAAGGAGCATTTCCGCGTTACGGTATCGCTTCCGCTACTGCGTTAAGACGGATCTTCTGGTCCCTTTGCGCAGTTTTTTTGTGGCTGAATTGAGAAAATCGGTCAGCCGCAGAAGACAGCAGCCGGCTGGGAAGAAAGATACCTCTGATTGCTTAACGTATTTTTTATGCACAAAAAAACAGACATGAAAGGAGTTTTTTACAATGGGATTCAAAACTGATATTGAAATCGCACAGGAAACAACCATGTCTCCGATTACGGAGATCGCAGCAAAGGCAGGTATCGATGCAAAGTACCTGGAGCAGTACGGAAACTACAAGGCAAAGATTGACTACAACCTTCTGAAAGAGACAGACAAGAAGGATGGCAAGCTGGTTCTCGTTACAGCAATCAACCCGACACCGGCCGGCGAAGGAAAGACCACAACGACGGTAGGTCTGGCAGACGGTCTCCAGAAGCTGGGCAAAAAGGTATGTGTGGCACTCCGTGAGCCGTCCCTTGGACCGGTATTCGGCGTAAAGGGCGGAGCTGCAGGCGGCGGATACGCACAGGTTGTACCGATGGAGGACATCAACCTTCATTTCACAGGTGACTTCCACGCAATCGGAGCAGCAAACAATCTGCTGGCAGCAATGATCGACAACCATATTTACCAGGGCAATGCACTGAACATCGACCCGAGAAAGATCACATGGAGAAGATGTGTGGACATGAACGACCGTCAGCTCCGTTTTGTAGTAGACGGAATGGGCGGAAAGACAAACGGAATGCCGAGAGAGGACGGCTATGACATCACCGTAGCATCCGAGATCATGGCAGTTCTTTGTCTGGCAAGCGACATCACAGACCTGAAAGCGCGTCTTTCCAGAATCATCATCGGATATACATACGGAAAAGTTTCCGAGCAGAAGCCGGTAACAGCAGGTGACCTGAATGCACAGGGTGCTATGTGCGCACTGCTGAAGGATGCACTGAAGCCGAACCTTGTACAGACACTGGAGCACACACCGGCCATCATCCACGGCGGCCCGTTCGCAAACATCGCACACGGATGTAACTCCGTAATCGCTACAAAGATGGCGCTGAAGCTTGGTGACTACGCAATCACAGAGGCAGGATTCGGTGCTGACCTTGGTGCTGAGAAATTCCTGGATATCAAGTGCCGTATGGCAGGACTGAAGCCGAACGCAGTCGTAATCGTAGCAACCGTACGTGCGCTGAAATACAACGGCGGTGTTCCGAAGGCAGAGCTGAACAACCAGAACCTGGAAGCACTGGAAGCAGGACTTCCGAACCTTCTGAAACACGTAAGCAACATCAAGAACGTATTCAAGCTTCCGTGCGTAGTTGCAATCAATGCATTCCCGACCGACACACCGGAAGAGCTTGCACTGGTAGAGCGCAAGTGTAAGGAACTGGGTGTAAACGTTGCACTTTCCGAAGTATGGGCAAAAGGCGGCGAAGGCGGAGTGAAGCTTGCAGAAGAAGTAATCCGTCTTGTGGAAGAGCCGAACGACTTCAGCTACAGCTATGAGCTGGAAGGAAGCATCGAGGACAAGCTGAACCAGATCGTACAGAAGATCTACGGCGGCAAGAGAGTAGTTCTGACAGCAAATGCACAGAAGCAGGCAAAACAGCTGGAGGCAATGGGATACGGCAACTGCCCGATCTGTGTGGCAAAGACACAGTACTCCCTGACAGATGACCAGACGAAGCTGGGTGCACCGACTGATTTCGAAGTAACCGTACGCAACCTGAAGATTTCCGCAGGTGCAGGCTTTATCGTAGCACTGACAGGTGAGATCATGACCATGCCGGGTCTGCCGAAGGTACCGGCCGCAGAGCGGATCGACGTAGACGAGACAGGTAAGATCTCCGGACTGTTCTAAGACATTGAGCTGTTGATCTTGTGCATATGAAGTCTGTATGCGGGAGGTATGTGATTATGTTTAAAAATGAAATAGAGGCAGTAGGGAATACTGCGAAAGGAAAAGTTAATTTACTGGAGAAGAATGCTGCGGGCTATGTGCTGATGTCTGTGCTGGCCGGTCTGTATATCGGTCTGGGCAGTATTCTGATGGGATTTGTGGGAGGCTGCATGATGGGTCAGCCTGCTCAGAAGCTGGTATGCGGTATCGTTTTCTCAGTGGGTCTCTGCTTTGTAACCATGGGCGGTGCTGAGCTGTTCACAGGAAACAATTTCGTAATGGCAGTCGGCAGCATGACAAAGGCAGTTACCTGGGCAAAGACAATAAAGCTCTGGGTGGTCTGCTATGTGGGCAACCTGATCGGTTCCGTGATCGCAGCAGGAGTCTTCACTCTGACCGGTATCCCGGGAAGCGGAGACGTGGGAACATTTTTTGCCAATGCGGCAGCATCAAAGATGACGGGTGCACCGATGAATCTCTTTGCGAAGGGTATTCTCTGTAATATTCTCGTCTGCATCGCAATCTGGTGCGGCGCAAAGCTGAAATCAGAGGGCGCAAAGATTGCCATGAATTTCTGCTGTGTTGCAACTTTTGTAACGTGCGGATTCGAGCACAGTATTGCCAATATGACCTTCCTGTCCATCGGCCTTATGAATCCGCATGAGGCAGTTGTAAATCTGGGCGGTTTCTTCTATAACCTGGGCATTGTCACACTTGGAAATATGGTCGGCGGCATCTTGTTCGTGGCTGTTCCGTATTATCTGATTTCACGTGACAAACAGTAAAAACAAAATTATAAAATAACAGGCAAAGCGGGCAGAGTATCCGACGGATATTCAAATGCCCGCTTTTCCTTATTTTGCAGCACGGGCGCATGTAAGTGCATCGGAGATAGCAGAAAGCAGCAGCTGGGAGGTGTACCTGTTTTCCTGCGGACAGGTGATTTCTTCCAGACTCTGTGTATAGAGAACCTGTGAGGCAATGTGTTCCAGCGACGGTGATACAAGAGGGTAAGATGCAGCTGTTGCTTCGCTTAAGTTGACAAGGCGGATACTGTTGATATGACAGCTGTCCACAGCAACCTCCACGTCGACTGCAGAATCCCCAAGCGTGACCGGAGCAGTATAGACACCGGGACGGTAAAGTGCGGTTCCGGAAACGGCGGACCGGCTTTCTGCAGCATCATTTCCACTTTCTTCTGACAGAGAGGTATCATACCGTTCGGAGGTGCTGATCTCTCCTTTTGTTCTGCCGGAAAACATCAATATCAGACAGACGACCAGAAGTATAACGAGACAGAGAAGAATGACGGTATACACAATTTCACGCATTTTGACAACGACAATTCTGGGTTTGGAACTCATGGCTTTCTCCACGGATGAAATAGTTATTATATTTTATTTCATATGGCCAAACATTATGACTTATGGTAATCAGTAATTGATTTGAACGTAAGCTGAGAAACGGCCTGCATTCACAAGAAAGCAGAGACAGAGAAAGCCGGAGGTCCGTTTTACGAAGGTTAACCATAACAATTATTTGCAATGGTTTTTTTTTCGTGGTATGATTTAAGCGAATCGAGCAAACCTCAGCCTGATAAACTGCAGAGCAGTTATTCGGCTGGGAGCAGGCAGCGAGACGGATGGAATAGTTTTATGGAGGAAAAGCGCAATGGGATATTTAATAACCACTGATAATATGGCAGATCTGCCGGATGAGTATCTGGAAGAGAAAAAACTGCCGACCATGTCATTGACTTACCTGATGGATGGTAAGACGTATACAGCAGAGAATTCGCTCCCATATCAGGAGTTTTATAAAAAGATGCGTGAAGGGTGCATGCCGACAACGTCACAGATTAACCCGCAGGAAGCAAAGGAGAAGCTGAGTAAATATCTGGAAATTGATAAAAACATCATTCATATCGCATTTTCCGGCGGTCTGAGCGGTACATGCAACAGTGTGCGCATTGCGGCAGAGGAATTGATGGAAGAAAGAGGAGACTGCAGGATCACGATAATAGATTCTCTGTCTGCTTCTCTGGGAGAAGGGCTGCTCGTTCATAAGGCTCTGGAACAGCAATCCTCCGGAATGGATTACGAGGAGCTGGTGCAGTGGCTGGAGCAGCATAAGCGGAATGTCTGCCACAATTTTACTGTGGATGATCTGTTCCATCTGTATCGCGGCGGACGTGTATCCAAAACGGCAGCAGTTCTCGGTACCATGGTGAATCTGAAACCTGTGCTCCACGTGGACAATGAGGGGCGTCTTGTTCCGCTCTCAAAAGTAAGAGGCAGAAAAAAATCACTGAATACTATGATCGATAACATGGAAAAGCAGATGGGAAGCTGGCGTGACAAGAATGATATTATTTTCATCAGTCACGGTGACTGCTATGAGGATGCCGTTTATGTCATGGAGCAGGTGAAAAAACGGTTCGGAATTGAAAAATTCCTGATAAACCCGGTGGGACCGACGATCGGTGCACATTCCGGTCCGGGAACACTGGCACTGTTCTTCATGGGAGATGCGAGATAATACTGGAGGAGTTACGCAAAGTATACCTGAATAGAGCCGCAGCAAATGCGGTACTGGAGGAAATTCATGAAAAAATTTATTGCACTGATGATGGCCGCTGTCCTGGCGGTCACACCGGTACAGTGGATTCATGCAGAAGAAATCACAGCCGGTGAAGAGATACTGGTGGAAAACGAAGAGGGTTCGCAGACAGAGACTGTCGGAACAGAAAATACGGCAGAGAACCTGAACGAAGAGGAATTGTATATTGAAGAAACACAGAGTGAGGTGCAGATTTCGGAACAGCAGGATCCTGGCTCTGCAGATCCGGATGCTCCGGCAGATACTGTTCTGATAGAGAGTGTGCAGGAAGTTGCGACGAAGGATTACGTGGCGGAAGATGTGGTTGAAGTTGAACTATATGTAAATGATGCCACTGAACAACTTGATGAGTGTGGACTTGCTTCAAATGCAGGATATCCGGAAATCTCCTTGTTTTCTAGTACACAATATGTGAACTCATATGGAGAACAGTTGAGTGGAGACTCCATCAGGCTGTATAATCAGATGGTTGATGTATACGTTCTGCAAAACAGTACTGAAACTATTGTTTTTGAATTTGAAAACCCATATTTTTTTCAAATACCGGGAACGATTGAAAAACAGGAAGATGGTACGAATAAAACATACTATAATATAACAGATATTGACAATAGTGAAGAATATCAGATAATGATGGGGGAAATAAGGCTAATTCTCCAAAATGCATTTAATGCCTTTGTTTATGATTATCCGGAAGCTTTTTGGCTGGGTACTGTAGTGTATCCAGTATATCCT
>JAXEBU010000196.1:0-5569 GCA_034093895.1 Candidatus Choladocola sp.
CGGATATACAGCTTGTTCTGCTCAACATAGGGCTTCAGGTTATCCATCTCCGACATCAGTTCCAGCGTCACGTCCTTTTTGTAAGGAACCATGTTCTTGCCGTAGGAAATATGATCCTGCCCCTGCTGATTGACCATGGCGGCCATGATATCCAGAATCAGCGCTTCACGCTCAGGATCATCCATCCCCTTATCAGAGGCCGCAATCTGGAAGGTGGGATAGGTCAGATACCAGTTATCCTGCTCTGTCTGACCGAAATAGGGCATCAGAAGCACCTCATCCTGGCCGCGGCCGGGGAAAGTGATGACGTCCGCGCCGGTGCCGCGGAACATGGCAGCCTTGCCTTCGCTGAACATTTCCTTCGGTGTTCTGTTGGGATAGGTGGCATCCTCCGCACCCAGACCGACTTTCTCCTTAAAATCGAAGAACTTTTCGAAAACAGGAAGCCATATTTCTTCCGAAAGCTCCCGTGTTGCACCACTCTCATACTGCTGGCGCCATCTGCGCCCCTCTATACTCTGAAGCACAGGGATCGAAACACCCTGCAGAACCTCCATGCAGGTATAGTCCGCAGAGAAGTCGGACACATAGCTACGGATCCCCACCTCCTCAAAGGCCTGACAGGCAGCGATAAAGCTGTCATAGTCCGTGGGAATGGGTACATTGTACTCGTCAAACAGGGTCTTGTTGAGGATGAAGCTGTCCACCTCCGCACAGGTGGGAAGCCAGTTCACCGAGCCGTCATCATAGGTATAGCTGTCCAGATACGATCCATAATAAGTGGCAGCCAGCTCGGTATTACTCAGATCATACAGATAATCCTTCAGCAGAACTGCATCCTTCAAAGCGAAACGGCGCACCGTCAGGATATCGGGCATGTCATCATGCTCCTGACGAAAACGGTAGTAATCCGTGGAATTCGTAGCCAGAACAAATTCAAACTCCACTTCCGGGAACAGGTCGCAGAGGTACTGGGTATAGCTGTCCAGCATCTGATTTCCCCAGCAGGCAACTACCACCTTCTCTTTCTGCGATCCATCATTCTCCGCAGCATGTACTGCCTGGCCATTCTGACTTCCCCATCCGGTCAGCATCGTTGCAGCCATAACTGCCGACAATAAAAAACAAGTGACTCTCTTCATAATTCTCTCTCTCCTTGTAATTTTATTTTTCCCTTTGAGAATGACGGCTCAGCTATTACATTATGAAAAACAATACACTATATACAAAAAAAGGCACTTGGATTTGTAACAGCGTGCCTTTCACTTACTTCCTGCAACTGGCTACCATACTGTATTTCAGGTCCTATAGCTTTGCGTCATACTCTTTCGGGTATTTTGCCTGATCTTATTTACTTTGAATAAAACTTAAATATTTCCATCCCCCCAAAACGGATCCGTGTGTTTTATTCATAATATGTAGAACATTCCAAAATACAGTATAACATCCCCACTGCCGGAAAGCAAGATTTAATCTGCTGAACTTCCTTTTGATAAAAAGTCAAAGAACTCCAGAACTTTCTTTGTTGCCAATTCCATGCAGGCCGGATTCTGAAATCTATGGTCAGCATTTTCAACCGGGATGAACTCAATCAGATTGTTTTCTGCAAATTTTTCTCCGGCTTCAAAAGGAACAACTTCGTCCTTTGTGCCATGCAGGATCAGAATGTCATCAGCAAAGTCAATATAGTCTGACTTTCGGATATCTCCTTCCGCAAGATCTGTCAGAAACTGACTGTTGACTTCTATTTTCCGGTCGAAGCCTACCTGCACAGTTTTCCCTCTGCGTATCATATCAAGCTCTTCATTTTTCATGATCGTTTTTGTCAGAACCTCTGCCATGTTCACTGCGGGACAGCGTAATGCAATTTTTACAAAAGGATTTCCGTACTCTCTGATGTATTTCAGAACAAGATATCCCCCAAAGCTTGTTGCATATGAATAAATTTTATCTGTGCTGAACTCTGTTTTGATATAATCAAGTACGATGCTCATGTATGTCATGCAATCTTGCAGAACCATTTTCTTTTTCACATCATCGCCATGACAAGGCAGATTGAAGATCAAAACAGCAATTCCTTTATATTTCGTCAATACACGATCGGCAAACTTCTGTGCCGCACCGTTGTCTTTGTGACCGGCAAATCCATGACCGAACAATACTATTTTTTAAATCGTTACACCTTTGCAATAATACAGCTTACACCGAATATTCTGTCCATGCTTGTTGATTTCAAAATATTTTTCCAAATTTTGCATGCCTATTCCCTTTCATAATCAAGTGTTTTTCTCTGAACTTTCTATTGAACTCTCTGAACGATCGTGTTATTACAGACGTAAGGAAAACAACCGCTCACAAGGGGTTGACCTGTTAAATAGTGAACATAGAAAATCCCACCACTCATTCACATTTATCTGTCACAAAAAATATACAACAGGAACCCCAGCTTGGCAACAACGCTTCAAATAAAACTCGCATATCTTTCAGAAATGGAGCCGCACTGCGAATTTCCCTAATCTTCTGTTGTCGGTTCTCCATCCGGAACATAGCCATAACAGTAGCACCGGAGTCTGATCCGTTGCAAAATCTTCATATAAAGTCACGATAGACTCATAATCTCCATCATATAACTGACGCATGCCAGTATCACTGATCATGAAATAAAGATTCTTCATATTACCATCTGTCTCTACACGGTCACGGGACATACATGTAATATAAATATTGTTATAATATGGGTCAACATAATACCACCGTCCGTCTACTTTAACAGCATTCCAGTAATGAACGCATGCAGAATCAGGATCTTCTTCACCGTACATTGAAACAGGTGTCTTGAAGTTGATCCTAACATAATCAACCATGTATGGTGCACTTCTGCTGGTATCTGTTTCAAAATCGCCACGGCACTGTCGTAGTCGCGCCGCAGCTTGAGGTCTTCGATCTGCTTTAGGATGCTGACCTTCTGCGCCAATGCAAGAGCTTCTTCCAGTTCGGCATTTTTCGTTTTCAGCTTTTTGTTTTCGGATGCTGTTTTCGTGAAGGCTACGTCATATTTCCGCAGCAGCGTGTCCATCTTCTCCACACCGAGAAGATAGGTGTCCAGCTTTTCCTTCGTTTCCTTGACGGCATCCCCCAGGAGCCTGTGCTTCTGTGCCAGGAGTTCCGTATTCCCCGGATCAAGTTTCAGGAGCTTATCGACATCACGCAGCTGGCTCTGAGTATTTCTGATTTCTGTATTAACACCCTTCAGGGCTGTCTGTAGTTTGGTGGTATCGCCGCCGATCTCAACGGTGATACCCTGGATTCTGCCAGCCATATATTCAGTCCCTTTCCTTAGTTATTGCAAAATAAAAGAGCCGATTGCTCGACCCTTCATAAGACATGTATTTGGTTGAAGACGCATCTTGCGTTACAAATCGTGTTATTCCCAGATTCCCTTTTCAGGATTCCATTTTGCTTTCACTGTCCCTTCAAGCAGCGGACGTACAAACACTTTTATCCGAACCATCATATCTGTCATAGATACCTGGATAAGTGCCTTTTTCTTTTTCAGGAATGAGTTCCATCTTGTCTGATGCATCGGATCATTCAGGAACTCATCCCCGAATGCAGCAGAATCCATTGTCATCTGTGACTTCCTATTCTCAAAGGTCTCCACGACAGCATTCCGAAGCTCTTCATAAGAGAATTCATACTTTTAGGAAAGAACATAGATGTCATAAAAATCCTTATATCTGCTGTTCAGATATCCGTTATGTATGATAGCTTCCAGCTTCTCCGCAATGGATGATTCCAGCGAGTAGGCATTTACTCTCGGAGGATCCATATCAAGTATAACAGGGAAGTCAATTTTCACTGCATCAGGATAGATCACATCTCCAAAACCGATATCAATGCCAACCGGAATCTTTGTCCGGTCAAGATACCCTACAGCCGAAATATGAAGACCATGGTATTCCTTAAACTCTGTTATATCCTCCACAGTTATGGATTCAATGTCAAATATAAGTGCATCATCGATATCAAGCGATAGAATATCCCGGAACACATTCTTCATTTCCTCACCACTATTGGATATACGCCTTGCAAGCAAATCCACATCCGTCGTTGCCCGTTCATACTTGCGATCAAATACCGCATACAAAAATATTCCGCCCTTTAAGACAAATTGTTCCGCATATTTGGACACGGAAATGCGGTAGATTGTCCTCTCAAGCCCATAATAGGTAAGGACTTCCTGAAAAGTACAGCCGTTTTTTACTGCGAAGTTTTTAAGTCTCGCCTTTACTGAATCAGCATTCATTACACAAGCACCTCCAGGTAAGTTCTTACGATCTTCTCGCAGCGCAGACGTTTTGCATAGGCATAAAGCCTGTCAATCTGCCTGTCCCTGCGCTTAAGGTAATTCCTGAGCACCTCAGATGTCTCCTCAATTCCAATCTTGTTCCTGTAGTAAATGATATCTACCACAGTTTTCTCGATATCAAAGATGTGGAAGCAGTTATCGCCGTCCCTGACTTCAGTTACTCCGATATTCATCCGAGATGTATCAAAATAAAAAATCCTGATCTCAGGCCATTCCGGCAGCGTATTAACCTTTTTCTTCCTTTCAATAGCGACATCCACGGCATCAGGAAGGAAATTGGTGAGTTCGTAATACCGTGCTGCACTCATCAGGCATATAACACCATTCGGCACAAAAGCTTCCGCGCTGAAGAAGTCGTTCTCATCACCCTTATAGGTGAGGTTCTCATAAGTGCTCCGGTTTACACGTGACAGTATGCCCTGCTCTTCAAGCTTACCAATCTTGTAATATGAATAGCCCATATCCTTTAGTTCAGCGGTTGTGATAAACTTCTTGTTTTCAGCGATTGCGTTCACATGAATCACCTCCGCCTATACTATACACTATCTAAAGAAATATTTCAATTAATTTCGGCAGTTATTTTTATTGGCCGATTTTAATTAAAATTTATCCATATCATCTTGGCTTGCAATCTGGTCATGAGATTCCTAATCCCGCTACATATCTGTATACATATCATTGATTTCACCGATAGCAGCAAGTCCATCTCGCTAATATGCACGCCAAGTTGAAAGAGAAAAGCAATTCTATTACTTCTTCGCATTCTTTTCCAATTCCAGCATGTATTTATCAAAGTCGGACATAAACAATCTGTCCTGAATGACACGATACTTTTCAAATTCAGTCTCTGCTTTTGCCTTGGCAATTTCTGCTGTGATTTTGCCTGCATCCTGAAGGACCTCTCTGTCATCTGCCATCAGGAATAGATCCAGACGCTTTGCCCAGTCCTCCATTGTCATCGGAATGTGACGCTCAGCACGGTCCTCTGCCAGATCCAGATACGCCGAAACAATACGCTCTAATGAACGCATTTCCTTCTCTGAAAGATAATTCTTCGCAACGCTCACATCACTTTTTACAATCTTACCTTCCGGTGCTGCCGCCCACGTGGTTAGTCCCATATGTGGCTTATCTGCATCTGCTCGCTCATAAATTAACTCTGCTGCCGTATGTCCGTGAACCGCATAATGCATCTTGTTT
>JAXEBU010000197.1:0-22495 GCA_034093895.1 Candidatus Choladocola sp.
CGCCTTGAATTTTGCCTCATCAAGCACCGTAGAGCTTGCTCCTCCTGTATACTTGATGTAGTCAGACTCACAGATTTCAAATGTGATCAGGTTGTTGTTTCCATATCCTGCGTCCGCCCAGCTCCGGACATCTTCCGGCAGGCACTGCAAGACTTTTCCCGGCGTGTCGCAGTCTACAATGTAGGTGACACAGGCTGCTACTGCCGACTGATTCCAGTAATCAGCTACGCTCTTTGCGGTTCCTTGCCCTGTTCCGATCGTGTGAAGCTGGATGCCGATCGGTGTCCGCTTCACGGCCTGTTGGTAGCAACGGTTGTTTTTTAGATAGTATTCAGTAATGTTTATTGCCATTTCTCCTCCAATCCTAAATGACGGCGCATTAGCCGCCTTATCCGCTATATTTTCCTATTCTTCTAATTCCGGAAGCCCTGCCACGCTTGTCAACAGTGACAGCACGCCTGCAAGTATCGCCGTCGATGCTACCACTTTAAAATCTACCTGCCCTAGAACGGTTGCTGACCCGATTGCCGCCACCGCTGCCTGCGCCACAGTCTTAATCGCCCTTACTCCTGCTGCTTTCGCCCATTTCTTCCAGTCTCTCATGATTATCCCTCCTGATCATGCGCTTGTTTATTTATATGCTTCTCAATCTTGTCTATTGCTTCCGTTACCGGTCCGTTGCATCCCTGCTCTTTTAATCCTTTCAGGCAGGCAAGAATGCCATAAGTCAGCAGACACTGCTCACTCTTGATCTTCTCTATTTCTTTGTCTTGCTGATTCTGTTTCAGGTACCACCGGTACGCTGCAAAAATGGCTGAAAAAATCACCGCCAGAGCTGATATAACACTCGCTGCGGTGATGATTGCCGTCTGGTCTATGTACATTGGTTTTCCCTCCTCCGGCACTTTCCGGATTGAAATTTTGCATAAAAAATAGACCTGTTACGGTCTGGATCTAATCGTATTCATTTGATTTTCCTACCTCACAAGCACCTTACACTTCACTTCAACCTCCGGCTCCAGAGCTCATCCAGTACTTCCAATCCGATCTCTGTGTGGTCGAGATTGAAAACTGGAGTACTGTATCCATACAGAATCATCCCCTTTCTGGTGGTGGTTGGTTACTCGGAATCTGATGCAGGATTATCCTGAAGTTCTTTTTCTACTTTTCCTCTCCAGAGTTTTGGTACATCTTCTATCTTCCATGCTTCTTCTGTAGCTGGATTTATCACTTCGTTTTTGATTTTTTCCACGTAAAACTTTACCATAATCATACTCCTTCCACTACTGCACTTACAACTTCAGCCAGCTCACTGATTGCTCCGTCCTGGATGTCCTGCCCGGCTTCAATAGCATCCAGCCGTTTTTCTGTTTCCGATTTTTCAATCAGGCCAAACACAACCAACATTCCATCATCAGTTGTTTCTACAGAACATGGTAACGCAAGCTTCATGTCGGTATACTCTCCGATTACTTCATCGTCTTTCAGAAACTGTACTTCATCCAAATTTCCTTTTTCATTTAATTCGGATACAATTTCTTCTGTTGTTCCGGCCTGTGCAGGAATTTCAATTCTTCCAATACTTACCCCGTCATTGATTGCATATGTAGTTCCATTTTTCAGTTTGATTTTATTCATTTTCTTTTCTCCTTTCTGAAGACATTTATTGGTTATTTAATTAAACACGAAGATTATTAAAAAGAACTATGTTCGGACAATTACAGTGTCATCAAACACACAAAACTATGTCTCATATTCCATCGAAATACCAGACGGATATGAAATTTTATGCGTAAATGCTTCGGCTCAACACAGCACTGTTTTAATTGGACAAGCTATCGTAAGTGGAAGTTCTATATACCTTCCTTACATATCAACAACTGGTTGCAGTGGAGAAATGTTTACAGTTGATGTCTATTTAATAAAGCTATAATTTTATGTAATACACATAGACATAGGATTTTACTCCACTGACCTGTGAATTGGATAAGTTTTTTACAGCAACAGAAACTTTGTTGTTTGCTTTATCGAATGTGCATCCTTGAGCGATTACACCTGAATTTGTGCTGTATGCAGGTATTGCAAAAAGTGCCTTATATCCATCTTTCGCAATACTTGCTGTATTAAGATTTCCGGCAGAACCTCCGGATATATTACTTTCACCTGTAAAAACTCCTTCAGATATAATGCTGTCGATCTTCGTGTTTAATTCAGTAATCTTGTCATCCAGCGCCTTCCCCTGCCTTGCATCCAGCGCCTTCCCGGATACCGTTGTCACGAGATTGTTAACGATTATGTTATCTGTGATCAGTGTCAGGATTTTATTCCAGATGTTGCTCCATTTAATTTTTCTTAACGATGCTGTTCCGGCACTTCCTGCAACAAAAAGGTCTTCATCACTTGGAGCTGTGCTCTCTGTCAGGTCAGTTACTTTTTTTGTTACCACTGTATCTGCCATATTCATTCCTCCGTTTCTATTATTTCATCGTTTTCGGTTATATAACCTTTCCATCTAATTCCGACAATGCATAATTGCATCTTATGACTGGTCTCTGATTCTCATACTTCCTCCTGAACCGGTTCATCGGATATCACGTTTCCGATTGCTTCTATAATATTTTTTATGGTTTCAGACATTTCTTCATTGCTCTTTTTCAGGTTCTCGATTTCCTCCATACTTTTTTTCAGATCTCCTGACAGAGCTGATATTTCTTTCTTCGACGCATCTATATCAGTTCCATATGCCCGTATCGTTTTTGACTGTGAAATTCCTGTTTCAAAATTCAGAATATCCGACACATTTATTGTCCCGGAATACCTTCCGTCTCCTGTAACAACAAAATTGATTATGTCAGATGCTTTTCTTAATTTTTCCTGCAAATCTGTAAACGACATGGCCACATTGCAAAACTCGCACGTGTTCTTCTCCGGGTTTTCCGGATACTCCACCATCTTTGTGATTCTCTGGCTCACCATCGTCCTTGTTTCCAGGTTGATCAGTTTAATCTCATCCCCAATGTCATACGACAAAATTCCGTATTCTTTCCGCTGCTTTGCAAGATCTATAACATCACATGAATATGACTCTGCCGGCTTTGACATTTCATCAAGTTTCAGTTCTGCATCTTCCTTTAGCGCCTGTGGATCTGTATAGGATTCGTCTTTCCAGATATACGTCAATAACTTATTTGAATATTTGCAATTCTCAAGATAATTCCGTCCTTCATTCACAGACTCTATCGTCAGCCCGTCTGATCCGATTGGTATGATTCTTGTATAATAATCATAGCTGTCAGAATCCTTTGTGATCTGCCTTAAATTAAGGCCGTCCATGAAATAGGCGCCTTTTTTTGAACCTCGTTTTTTATAAAAATTCACCTTCTTGTGTATTGTGTCAAAACTGTGGTCGCACATCCATGCCGTACACAGGTTCTCTATCACCTGAAGCGAATTGCAGTTTACCATTCCTGCGCTTCTTACCTTGTCAACATCACATTCCCCGACGCTCCAGCCAGTTCCATCCAGTGCGATTGCTGCAGCCTCTGCTATCGTATGGTCCGTAACTGAAAATGACAGGAACGGGTTACCCTGCATTCCCTCCAGATTCAGCAGGCATGTTACTGTCATGTCAGACCAGCTTTTGTGGTTGATTTTCTTCAGAACATATTCATCTTCCCTTGTACGTACGTAAAACTCATTTTTTAGTTTTATCTCGTCCGGATCCATCACAGTAAAAGAGAGTGTTTTGTCAGCACTGCTTAAAACACTCTCAATCTTTAAATCTTTGTATTTTGTCAACATACCGAGCTGTATGTGGTTCTGGTCATATATTTTCAGCATTCCAACACCCCATCACATATACCGTGGCTCATATTTTACCGTAACTTCCAACCAGTTGTTATTCGTAGTAATCAGGTTCTCCCCGGGCTGTATGGTAGGAAGCTCCCATATTTCCACATCATCAATTTTAATTACACCATCCTCTGTAATCAGTCCTGTCTCCCCGTCGATTACGATCTTCTTTCCCGGTGTAATATTTCTTACTTCTATTGTTACATTTTCCCCGGTACGTGGATTCCTGCACAATCCATCAATCAGAAGTGCATCATAATCATAACTCGATATCGATACACCGTCATCATCTACCAAATATACATCGTCTGAATCACATAATATGGATGCCTCCATCTGGTCATACGGAATGTCAATCGATCCCCCCTTCGGTATAAGTTCCAGGATAACCGGTGTTTCTGCAGTCCCTGTATTGTTGATCACAAACGAAGTTGAAACTTCGATGGAAAAACTGGTTTCATCTTCATATTCGTATCCGGAAAACTCCAGCTTTAGAATGTGCATACGCTGTTTGATTTTTTCATCACAACTGTACTTTTTCAGTATCCCGCGGAATTTATGGTTCATCCAGTCAACCGTAATTACAGACACATCCATCAGATGGTTCAGAATACATCCTCTGTTCTCGACAATTTCCTGATATCCATTCCCCTTTACCCATAATTCAGCAGTAAAATCCTTAAACCCCATCTTGTTACGCTGGAATATGGGGCGGCTACTTCCGGTATTCCATTCAGACCCATTTGACAGACTATGATGCCCATCGGTAAACCTTGCAAGCCGTGCATTTGCTTCTGCAATGTCCCATCCATTGATCAGCATATTTTATCGCCCCCTGTTCCGTATGATCATCGCTTCTCCATTTGCTTTATCAATCAACGGCTGCATTACCCCAGCCAGTACCCCTGTATCAGTAACCATCTGTAGATTCATAATGGCCTGTGTCAGCATTCCTGGAAGTTTTTCTGCAATCTGTCCGATTGCCGAAATTACCGATCCATTATCCACATTTACCTTGGTATTCTGGCTGACCGGTGTTTCCATTAACCGGTTGATCCGGTTTATTCCCGAAAAATCAAGCATCGACGCCTCTGCCTGAAGAGCTGCCTGTTGACGGTTCATTTCTTCCTGTGCCGCTGCCAGTGTTTCGCGCATCATCTCATGCGCTGACTTTACAGCCTGTTTTGTTCCGTCCTCCATTCCCAAGGCCACCCCGGCTGGGATCTGCGGTCCGGTCTCCCGGCGGAATAGCCTTGCAGGGCTGTGGATCTCAGCCTCTTCCTCCATTGCACGTTTGATTGACTGGATTACTTCCTTGGATGCCATATTTATTTTCTGTGCATCCGTAAGCCCTTCCAGAAGGCCGTCCAGCGTATTTTTTCCGATTATGGTCCCTTCCTGCTGTAAGGATGAAAGCTGGCTGGATAACTGCGTCACTACTTTCGTTGTGCTTTTATAGGTATCCACGCTGTTTGCAGCTTTTCCAATTCCTGCAATTAGTCCAGATACCGCATCCTCCCCGATTGTGCCTGCTTTGCTGACAATATTCTTCAGGTCGGAAGAAATACCGGTTTCCAGTTCCGCAATCGCTGCACGGTAATCAGTATTCAGCGCAGTCAGTTCTGCCATGGCATCTGTCCGCAGCTTCGTAATTTCCTGATTCGTCTCCAGTCTGAGCGATTCATTATCCTTTACTGCCTGCGACATTGCAAGGGCGTTTTTCTGTTCCCAGAGTTTATTGTACTCATCCAGCTGTTCGGCAGTCATCTGGTTCAGAGAGTATATGTTCGCCGCCGCATCCGGCCCCATCTCCTTCAGCTCTTCCAGTAACCCGGCTGAAATGTTTTTCTTTCCCAGTTCTTCCAGCTGCTGTTCCCACAGAGTAAGTCCTGCAACCTGCGTCTTCAGATTGTAGATCAGCGTGTCCGCATCATACCCGGAAGCATCCCAGCTTTCAAATAAATCCATAGAGGAGAGGATATCTTCTTTCCGGCTCTGTACCGCGTCGTGATACGCATCCTGCAAGTCTTTTATATCGTCGGCCAGTTTCTCGTTAATCTCACGGCTGTTTTCCGCGTAATCTTCATCCAGCTCTTTTCTCTGGTCATAATAATCCTGCATGGCTTCCAGGTATTTCTGATCCGCTTCGATCCGCTCATCTGTTCCGGTTTTAAACTGCTGGCGGGCGATGTTCCAGTATTCCATTTCAGCTTTCGCAGACATTTTGTAATATGTTTTGTACTTATCCAGGATACTGGTCTGGTTACTTGCTGTTGTCTGGATCCTCTGTTTTGCCGCATCAGCTTGTGCCTGCTCTATATCCGCTTTCAGGTTCTTTATCTGGCCCTGCGCGTCATACCACGCCTGTGTCCCTGATTTCAGCTGTTTTTGCACACTCTGCCAATAGGCCAGCTCCTGTTCCAGTGACCAGTCATTCAATGTCTGACGGTTTTTCAGATATTTTTCTGCTGCGGAATAGATCTCACTGTAATATGTTGCAGCATCTTTCGTCTTACCTTTTGAATCCTTTTTCGATACGCTGAAATTACTGGATATCTGTTTTGTTGCCTTGCTGGTCTCTGATGCAGATAATCCGGATGATGTAAGGCTCACCGATGCCAATTTCCCGACTGCCTTGTTATATGCGCTGGTACCGGATTTTACATGCTTTAACACCTTCTCCCAGTAGTATTTTTCATCTTCCAGTGATACAGCCTGTGATTTTTTGTATTTCGCAAGCCATGATGTAGCCTTGGTATAAACCTTCAGCGACATCTTCGCTGCTTCTTTTCCTGCAAGGGATGCTTTATCTGAGATACCGAATGCGGCTCCTGCTGCTATCTGTTGTCCAAATTCTCTACGGAACTTTTCGGACGGGGAATGGATATCCGCTTCGCGTTTCGCTGCGGCAAGTGCCTGCTTCGCCATATTAATGGCTGCATTGATCGCAAGGCTCTGCCCTGCTCTTATTCCTGATGCAACACCTGCAGCCATATTTACGCCGACGCTGTAAAAACCATTCTGCCATGACGCTGCTGCGCTTTTTGCCGCAGATGCCATTGCCCCTGCTTCCTGTGCAGCCCTTGATTTTGCGCTCCTAAGTGCTTCTATGTACTTATTAACGGAATCTGTACCTGCTTTCTGATAACCAGTTGATTCTTTTGCTGCGGCATCAGCTCCTGCCTTTGCCATATCTGACCCGGCTGCGCTTACATCTCCTGTGCCTTCATTTAGTCCAGACTTAAAACCTTCACTCTGTGATTCTGCTGTTTCCTTTCCTATCGTCTCGGCATCAGAGCTTGCATCTTTCAGCAATCCAATCAGCTGGTTATATGCGTTTACTGTATCCTGACCACCGGAATCAATTCCTTCGACGATAGAATTTACAATATCGTCTCCAACTCCGATCTGCCTTGCGATATCAGCAAGACCTTCCAGTTTTCCCTGTATGCTTCCGTTCAGCTGCTCCATAGCTGACTCAGGCGAAACCTCACCGTTTGCAATCCCTTCCGCCAGCCCATCCGGTATCTTGATTCCGCAGTCCTGTGCTGTCTGGATAGTATCCATCAGTGCTGATTTCGTAGCTTCCGGAAGATTTCCCCATCCTTCTGCAGCAGACGCTACAGCAGAATCTACAGAACTTCGAAGTTCGGAAAAGTCAGCTTTTGAAGATCCAAGGTCTCCCATAGATTCTTCATACGCAAGCTTATTTGCAGCTCCAGCTTCTGCAATACCATCTGACATGTTCATTGCCTGAACCCATTTGTCAGACATTTCCTTTACTTTTTCAGCACCAGTATCTCCTTCCTCAAAAGTCTTCAGGATATGTTCCAGTGTATTTGATCCTTCCATACCCATGCTTTCAAGGTACTGCATGAATTCCGGTGCAATCTCTTTTCCAACATGGTCTTTTACTGCAGCAAGGTTTTCCTGATAATTTTCGAATGCAGCAATCTGAGAATCAAGGTTCTGTGTCATCGTTTCGACTGTCTGATCTTCACCGCCGTCAGATGTCTCAAACTTATCGAACAGTGAGATTTTATCCTGCAAATCATTCTTTATCTCTTCCACATACCCGTTATATGTGTCTCGGATGTCCTTTGCAGCCGCTTTCTGTGCTTCTGCTCCAGCCTTCGCTGCTTCGGCGGCAGTATCTATTGCATCTGCCTCATCGTAAAGTGCATCTGCGCCATTATTTGCTTCTTCCGTATAAGATTTCATTTTTGGATTTGCGCTATCAAATGCACCTACAAGCTGTTCGGTCGATCCAAAAAGAGTCTTTTGGCTTCCAGATAGAAGTTCTGTTGTTTTCGCAGCTTCATCCGTTTCTCCGGAATACTTTTTCATCGGAATGATTACTTCTTCCTCTGCTTTTTTTGTACCGTTCAGCTTGTCTTTTAAATCTTCCTGCACTTTCGAAAGGTCAGCTAACTGTTTCTGTCCTTCTTCAACTGATTTATTCAGATCATCATTTGCTTTTTTTGCAGCATCATAATCTGTGCTTGCCGTGTTCAGGTCATCCTTTAAATTTGCAAGATACTCATCTGTTCCATCAATTGTGATCCCAAGTTCATCAAATGATTTCTCAATCTCGTTCATTTGTGCTGCATATGCAGCTCCTTCTTCCGGAGATGATGCATTCTGTCTTGCTTCATCCAGGTCTCTCCACTGTTGCGCCATATCAGATACAGAATCATACTGTTCCTGCATTCCATCCCGTACTTCTTTCGCATGAGCAACAGTCTCATCTGATTTTAAAAGCTGCTGTTCTGCATCAAACAAAGAGTTTACAATTTCCTGCTGTGCAGCCTGTGCAGCATTTGCGATCAGCAAATCATGCTTGTTCTGTATCAGTTCCCTGATACTTTTACTTGTTAAGTCTACCTTTCCAGCTTCTTCGTCGTACGCATCTGCAATCTCCGGAATACTCTGTCCAAGTTCCGAAACAATCGTCCGTAATTCATACCGCTGCTCTAACGATTTATCTTCTACGTTATTTAATTTGATAAGACGCTGACCAAGGTTTTCTATTGTACCAGCTTCCAATTCAGCGTTTTCCATGGATGATTTTGCATTTACAATTGAAGTTTCAAGCTGTTCGTTCGCTGTCTCTACCTCTCCCAGGAACTGATCGAATGTACTTGTAGCCGGTTCCAATGCAGAAGTGATTCCATTAATTGCATCTGTGGCAAGCGGCAATGCAACATTAGCAATCGGATTTATAAACTTTTCTTCAATCGCAGCCCCGAGCCCAGATACAGCTGACTCCAGATCACTGTACTTTACTTTCTTCAGCGATTCCATTGTGCCTTTGACGTTTTTATACCCGTCGTTTACATCATTTAAGGCTGTAAGTACCTGCATTGCATTGTCTTCGCCGAGTGCACTCCATGTTTCACTTGCTATTGTCAGTGCTTTCTGCTGGTTCTCCATTCCTTCAAGGTCATTGATCACAGAGTAAAAAACATCTCTTGTGGACGCGTTTCCATTCTTCCATTCTGCAAACAGGTTTCTGGTTCCGGAAGAGAAAGAGCTAAGATTCTTCTCGATCCTTCCATCTGCCATGGATACACCGAATTCTTTTACGTAGTCATTGACTTTGTCAAGGTTGTAAGCTCCGGATTCAAGTCCGTTTTCCAGTATTGAGAACATTTCCTCTGCTGAAAAACCCGCCTGCCCCCATAACTGCGCATATTCTGTGATGTTATCAGTAAGTTCACCAGATCGATTCAATCCGTTCTGTGCGCCTTTTGCAATAAGGTCAAATGCCTCCGAAGCATCAACACCCATTGTCTTCATCATTGCGTCTGATGCCCGGATCGACTCATTGACATCAATATTAAATGTATCTCGCAGAGCAATTGCAGATTCTGTCACATCTTTCATTTCTGCGTCGTTCAGTTCCCCCATAATCTGGATTACTTCCTGCATGACGCTTGCAACATCACTGTAATCTTCCCCGAAGTTATCTCCTTTTATCTGCTTCATTACGGCCTGGTACCGTTTTGCTGCAGATTCTGATAACCCGGTACTTGCCGCCAGCTGCGCTGACGCTTTGCTTGTGTCGTACATTACGTCTTTTACTTTTTCTACTCCGTCTGCCAAAATGTCAAACGCTTTACTAACTACCTGCCCTGCAATGTTCGCAAGGAAACTGTCTGCGAAAGTATTTGTATCCGCATTTACACTCTGTATTTCTTTTCCAAATGCATTTATACTCGTGGCACAGTTGTCCGTTGCTTCTTCCGCCTCTTTCATATATGCAGCATTCTTGCCTACTTCTATGTTTGCCTTAACCACCTGTGCCTGCGCATTGTTCAGTTTTGTTTCCCAGTCTTTTACCCTATCTCCTGCTTTTTTATAATTTACTGTTCCTCGCTCAATCGCTTCATTCAGCTCTGCAACTACTTTCCTCTGTTCCTCTGCTTCTTCTGAACCCTCTCCATATGTTTTTTCCAGATCACCAAGTTTGTCTGTTGCCTTTTCAAGTTCTATGTACAGGCCATTCAGGCTTTTCTCCATGTTTGCATAAGATTCTTTTGCATGGTTCAATCCTTTTGCAGTTTCTGCAGCTTTCTTTTTCTGCTCTTCTAAAATCCGATTCAGTACCTCTTGTTTTTTCGTCAGAGCTTCCAGTGTATTCTCCTGTCCAGCGTATTCCGCCTTTACAAGATTCAGCTCCGATTTCATGGAGGTTAGGCTTTTGTTTACGCTTGTTACCGCGTCCTTAAATTCTTTTTCTCCTTCCAGACGTATACCAGCAACGATATCATTCTTTTCCGACATATTCCTACCCCCTGTTTATCCACACAAAAAGACACCACGTTTCCGCGGTGCCCTGTTTGATTATTTTCTATGGTTAAATCGTTTGCTTTCATCATATTTTTTACAAATCCATCTGGCAAATAACAGCCATGGTACCATTGCAAATGCTGAAATAATACCTGCCACGATTCCTCCTGCCGGATGTATGATAATAAATCCAAACAAAATGATGCAATACAAAATCAATGGTATCCAATATAACATCAACCATAACATAGTACCGCCTCCTTTTCTCTGGTATAATTCTATTATACCTTATACCAGAGAAAAAACAAGCTTTTTACGGTAAATCATCAATTGAACACACTTTTTTACTTTTTGGTTTCACGCAATTTATTTCTAAAAACTCATTGTAAATTTTAAAAAACTTTCTTGGTGTCATCCGAAACAGTTCATCTTCCGAATATCCCAACTTCATAGCCCCTATATAAAGCAGGCGGGCAACATTCAATTGCTCTGCTGCCCGCTCTTCCGGTTTGGGTCATTATCCTCCGGTTCTGGAAGAGATATCCCGTATGCTTCGTACACAGCTTTCATCAACATGATATATGTGTCAGCTGCAATTTCCCATTCCAGTTCCTGTTCCGTCGGCATCTGAAGATTCGAATCCGGATTTCTATTCTTCTCGCGGTCAATTTCATCCTGTATAAGAATCTGCATGATGTCTTTCAGCGTGTGACCCGCAGGAAACTCATCTGCTATATCGGCCAGAATCTCATTCAACTTCTTGTCAAATTTGTGTTGCGCCTCATCAATCGCAGCAAGTGTGAAAAGAAAATGTCTCTCCACCCCGCATACGATCACCGGCACACCGCGTGGCCTTAAATCACTCATTTATCTTCCTCTCATACAGACGGTGCTGAAAGCAGCTTATCCAGTTCTGCTTTCGCTTCTTCCAATGTGTCAAATTCCTGCTCGATCTTAATCTCTTTATTCTCGTCAGGATATGCTGTTCCATCCAATGTTACATGCTTGTAATCCTTTGTTTCCGTTTCCGTAGAGTTGTCGTCATTCGGATCCCCGAACTGTGTGTTCGGATAAAGTTTCATAACAAATACTTCTTTCCCGTTTCTTTCGGAATTTCCAATCGCTCCAATTCCGATCATCGGCGCATTATCCGTAGATTTAACAGTCACCTTTCTCGTGGCTTCTTCGTATTCATGTCCGCAGATATCTGCGTATTCCTTTCCAGCCATATCGTTAAGTTCAATTGAAAGTGCAATCTTATTTACAGATTTGCTGCTCTCTACTCTGTGGTTGTCTCCCCAGTCTTCCGCCTCTGTTTTATTCGGTGTACCATTGAATGTTACAAGCGTACTGATATCTTTTGCGCCTGTAAAATTTCCGTCTTCTCCACGTTTTGAATACTTTACGCACTGAATTCCAACTTTTGACATATTATTCCTCCGTTTCTCCCATGTTGCATGATATTACAACATGAATTGTTCTTGTTTCTTTTTCATATAACGTTACAATATCTGTAATATAAAAACCGGCTTCTGTGATCGATTCTTCTGTTTTCTTTTTGATCGATCTGAATTCAGATTCTTTTTGTGCAAATATGTGAACCTGCCACCAGATAATCCGGTTATGTGGCTTGTTGTCGCCGTGGTTTGTAAGCTCCTCCGCTTCTTCATTGTACACAATGTATTCTGTCTCTGTCCCAAAATACTGATAGTACTCTACCGGTACTCCAACTTTTTCCAGTGCTTCTTCCAGAACCTTTTCCGACTTCATATTTTTCCGACCTCCATGTTAAACACATCTCTCATCGCATTTATAACACCAGCTCTCGCTCTTATCACTGCTTTTTTAACAATCGGTGTAGCCGCCCTACCTTTCACTCCATACTCAAGCCATACCAGCTTTTCCATATTTCGTACCCGGATTTTCCCCTTTCCTTCTCCTTTCCCTTTTCTTGCGTTTTTACGCTTTTTTGAATATCCGGTCGGTCTTGTGCACATGTAATATGAACCGTTTTTTTCTGCAATCAATCCAGTTGGTTTTATAGATTCTACCATTTCTCCTGTGTCTCTATGTTTTGATGCCTCATCAATAAACTCTTTCTGCAGTACTTCCATTCCTGCTTCCATCATTTTTGGTGCTACGCGTTCAAACTGTCCCAATCTATCCAGTTTATTTAGAATTTGGTCAAATCCGTGTACATCAAACTGAGCCATTGGAAATTCTCCTTTGTCTCATTAATCGAAGCGATACATTATTTGATTTTGGCTTTGTGTCTGTTATCGTCTGTACCTGTACAATTTCATATACCTGTCCATCTATTACTGCAAGATATTCTGTGGTCATCCACGACCTGAACGGTATTCTGATTAAACGGTCAATTTTTACTTTGTTTGTCATTGCTTCGTAGTACCTTGCGCTCCCTACCGTTCTTTCCTGGAACCTTATATTTTCTTTTTTGTTCCCTGCATTCCCTTTGCTGTCAATATAGCAAATATAGACGATCCCGTCATTAAATGCCTCAAATGTATCCCTGCTGCCATGCGAAATCATCAGTCTGCACCCCGATTCTAAGCGCTATAAGCTCCGCCTTGAAATTTGTTTCAAATATTTCAAATGCGTTGTTCCTTGTATATCTGCAATAATCAAACAACAGTGAACGCGGGAGTTCCTCTTTTTCGTAATCCTGCTTATCTCCTGCAACGTTGTCAAGGTAATTCATTCCGCGTTTAATAATGCCTTCCAGTTTTTTGTCTGTATCTGAATCCTCGTATGTGATATCCAGATAATTCCGGATATCACCTAAAAGCTTATTCCAGTCCATATATCATCGTTATGATGCTTTCTGTTTTGTAACTACCGGATTGTCATCCGTATTTGTTACTTCAACCTTCAACGGCATCGGTTTCAGGTCCGTAATATCAAGATACTGGAATGCGTTATTGTCTTTCGGTCTTCCCGTTCCAAACATTTTTGTAATATATACACGGTTGTCTTCAAGGAACTGATACTCATCTGAATACTCAATTCTTCCAGACCTACCTGCTCCAATTCCCATAAAATATTTCTTCGCCAGTCCCATGATCGCCTCATTTTCATCAAGTACTGCTGACTGGATCACTTTTGTCGGATATGGGAAAATGTTGTTCTTATATGTTCCGTCTGTTGCCCTAACAGTGGAAGACGGAATTACTTTTTTGATATAATCCACCGGATTTACAACCAGCATTACTTCCGGTACCACCCTGTATCCTCCGAGCGGTTTCTTTGCGAGTGGCGCAACAACTCCACAATATTCAACCGGATCCAATGATGTAAGCTTCACTTTTCCCTTGTCTGCATATACTCCCTGCGTCACAGCTCCATCCAGGTCTTTGCACATTCCGATAGGCTGATTCTTTCCGGTTCCTTTGAGAATCCCTTTTTCAAGTCCCCCTGCAGATGCCTCTGACAGGATGATGCGCACATAATTATCCAGCCATACTGGCCCAAGTTCAAGCATATCTTTTGATACCGGTATAAATGCGGAAAGCTTAGCAAGAGTCATATCCATCGTATCAATTTTACCTGAAAGTTCCGTTGCGATTGCCGATGTCAGCGCATCCCATGTTGCCAGGTCAATATTGTCCGCATTCACAATCATCTTTATCGCTCCCTGGCAGTTAATAAAGTCGATTTCGGAAAGCAGTGGATGCGCCTCCTGCATATCCTGAATTACAGAATCGATAATTGTCTCCGGCATCGCTTTCTGGATATCAATCAGCGCCTGCTGCGGTTTATCAGACTTTGCCGAGTCGATCCATGCCTGATAAAACTCCTTTTCATCTGATGTCAGCTGTCTGATACCGCGTGATGCCAGGATTGCAGAATCCTTGCTCTCGCGGATGTCTCCGTATTCTTCCATGATCCTTTCCTGCACGCCACTTGCAAACCTTGTGAACGCTTCTGCCATAGCGTCCTGATCATCATCTTTCAGTGCCTGTGACAGGTTCTTCATCAACTCTGTGTTTTCCTGTTTCAGTAAATCTCTATTTTTCATTTTCTTCCTCCTTCTGGAATGCATTTAAAAAAGCGCTCACCATTTTGAGCACTTTCCTGTTCCCATCATTTAATTCCTGTTCCATTGGATATGGTTCTTCCTTTTCTTTTATCTTCTTTGTAAACTCCTTCATTTCCTCTCTGAGTGTCTGGAAGTTTCCAATCTGCTGCCGAAGCTGCATAACCTGGGTAATAGCCTGCTGATTCATCCTGTTCTGGTCAACCTGATATGTCCCAATTTCGTCACAGAATCCATATTCCAGGCACTGTTCCGGCGTAAGGAATGTTTCCTTATCCATCATTTCTTCCAATTCTTCTTCTGTCAGGTTCTTTGCCCGATCCATATATATTTTTCTGTTTGACTCCATCAGTACATCCAGATCATCTGCTGCTTTCCTCAGTTCATTTGCATTTCCATACACAGACATTGACATGTTATGTACGAGCATACTTGTACCAAGTCCCATAATAATTTTGTCACATGCCAAGCATATTACGCTTGCAATTGAATATGCAAACCCATCAATATAGCATGTCTTATGAGCCATGTGCTGCTTCAGCAGGTTGTAAATCGCAAGTCCCTCCATCACAGATCCACCACACGAATTCACATGTAGTTCAATTTCTCCCGTATCCGGAATTTCGGATAGCTGTTCGCGGAAATAATTTGCACTTGTTTCTGATTCATCATAGTCCCACGTTTCCCAGTTAAAATCTCCGTATGCTGTCACATCATCGTAAATATACAATTTATGTATATTGCTGTTTTCCATTTGCTCAAATCTGAATTTCGTCTCCCTGTTCTTCACCTTATTTCACCTCCCTTCCAATCCATCCAGATTCATATAGTTTTTTGTTATGAAATGTTTTCTGGATTCCTCTGTATTCAGTTCTGCATCTCCAAGTTTCTTTCGCAGCTCATCGATGCAGTACATGCCGCTTGCTATCAATTTGTCAATTTTTTCTGCAATATCAAAAATGTCGATATGCATCACCGTCGTAGTATCGATTTTAAGATATGTTCCTTTTATAACAGCGCTCTTTCCGCACCTTTTTCTGTTGATCTCCGTCTGTATCATTTCACACAACGGATCTATGCAAAATGTCAGGAAGTTCCTCGTAATCTTTTCCACATCTGATACATCGCCTTTAAGTAGTGATACCGGTATATTGAACGCTCTTGCAACAGTTTCCACAATCTCATTCAGAATATCTGTAATGTCCTTCATTTCTGATGTTGACTTTTTACTCTGTTCTGCTGCCTGCCTTGTGTACGTGAACCCATTAAATAGCGGAAGTACCGCATTTTTACTCTTGAAGAATTTTTTGAATCTCTCATTCATGAGTTCTTCATATACTTCTTCGAACGTTCTGTTTCCGTACTTCTGTCCAGACGCTGTAGCGTCAATATGCAGCGTTCCCTTTTCCCCTCCGGCTTTTTCGTATTTATCAATAGCTTCATTCAAAATATTCTCGTATCCGTCACACACCCCTTTTAGAAGCTTTCTGATATTTTTGTTATTCAGCTGAAAATACATCACATCAGACATTTTAAATGTTCTGTTAAATGTAAATCCTTTCCTGCTCACGCCACTAAAAACTGTTTCTCTCAGTGCAAATTCTTCTTTTGAGAATGATTCCGCAATAATCAGCTGCCCTCCCGATTCCACAACAAGGCATTCGTTCCGATACAGTAGTTTTGTTACGATTTCCTGTATAAACTGGCTTGAATTCTGGTTCTTATTCGGCTCAAAATTCCATAAGTAGTATTCTTCTCCTTTTTCTTCTTTTCCGTTTATAAATGTTTTAAACTCACATTTTGAAATGCAGTTCGCGATCATATTAATTGCCGCGTGTATATTAAACTCTTCCGCTACAAGCTGCGTCATTTTCTCCTGGTCAACATATTTTTGTACTGTATCAGCAGATACTTCTACGCTTTCTCCACCGAGTACTTTCCCTTGTAGCCAGCTCCAAAAACCCATTTTGCACCTCCTTCCTAATAGCTGTATACGTCAAAACTTATACTCCCATAATCTACTTCTTCCGGTATTTCATCCAGTATCACAATCGTGTTCACAAACTCCATGAACCCGTCTGTTTTTCTGTAATTTGGTTCAATTTTTCCGTATGTGATATTCCCTTTGTTATCCATAATCTTTTTTGTATTATTTACATACCACCGCATAATAGGTACATCACCAAAAACAATGCTGTGAGTTACAAAAGCAGAATTAATGATCGGTGATGCCTGCATAATATGTGATGGTCTTACAAGTAATATGTTTTTCTTCTCAAATGCATCAAATCCTATTCTTTTAAACGCTGCATTCAGTAATGAATACCTATAATTATCAATGGCAATCTTCAGAATATTGTAAACCTGTCCCATTTTCTCAAACCATCCTGTCACAATCTCCGGAGATATTTCCACATCATCGATAAATTCTACATCTCCCTTCGCCTCCCATTCTTTCAGCGGTGCTTTTATTCCTCCCAGGTCCCTCGATTTTGAGCAGATAAATGTGTGCTGTATATGATATATTTTTCCTCCTATGCGAAATGTGAGTCCAGTTACAATAAAATCGTTTGTTTTTGCATAATCCACAGCACCCACGCAATTTTTTCCGCGCAAATCTATCATTTTCTGGTTTGTTGCCAGTATATCATCCCATGAAGCCACCTCAACTTCCTTGTTTCCAATTGGGTAGTTACATCTTTTTGCCATATATTCCGGGTAGTAATCCATTTTATATGGCATATCTATAATTTCTTTCTGAATGACTGTTTTCAGATTCGGAAAATCATTCAAACTTGGGATGGCTTTTATCAATTTGTCAATCTGGTTCCATTCCTCTTCTGCCTCAATCCGGCACCAGAAAACCAATGTTCTGTTCAATGGATTGTATTCTTTCAAAATCGCCTGATTCTGCTCTTTCTCTTTATCCAGAACACCTCCTCGTATATGTCCGTCCGTTGTTATTGTAATCACCCGTTCATGCCCAACTTTTCCAAGACCTGATTGAAGTGTGTTCATATTGTCCACATCGATATACTCGTGTTTTTCGTCAAATATAATACATCCTGTACGTTTACTGTCTTTCCCTCGTTTAGATGATGTGTTAAACCGTAACTCAGATTTTGTTTTCTTTCCTGTGATCAGTTCCTTTGTGGCATGGTAGTTTTTCTTCAGCACTTCTTCATATTCCTTTTTCACCGGATCTGTGATCACTTCATATACATCCTTAAACGACGTCTTTGCCTGATTTTCTGCATTTGCCATTAAATCAATGTTATATCCCCTGATCCCATGGTACGGAGACAAAAAATAAAAACACAGAAATGAAATAAACCCGTTTTTCCCGCTTCCGCGTCCTATAATAACCCGTATGTCAGTAAATACTATTTCTCCGTTTGTGAAATTAACTCCAACAATCAGCGCAAATAAAAATACTTCCCAATCTATTAACCGGAATGGAAAGTATTTCTGCAGCGAAAGGCCTTTTTCGATTTTCTCATCATCTATAACAACATCTTCCCTTTCCAATACTGGAATTACAATGTTGTCAATCATCAGATCCTGCTCCTTACAGTGCTCAACCTCGTTATTTTTAATTTTACGTATATACGGATCTATGAATCTGCTATAACTCCTCATCAATCACACCGCCTGACGGAAGGTTTACATCTGTTGGTTTCAGTCCGAGGAATGTTAATATACTTCGCATCTCAGAAGAAATCCGCCTTTTCTCTGCTGTCGTATCGGTATAAGTTTTTAATGTGCAGTTTCCTGTCTGTTTTAACTTGATAAGCGTCTCATTAATGTAGTATAAGTCATCGTAAAATGACATATATTCCTCTACCTTATCTTCCAGAAATTTTTCTGATAATTTATTTGAGATAAGCGCATTTTTCAAGCTTTCCAGTGTTTTTTCTCTTTTTGTTTCTCTACTCATTGGCCTTGGCATTTTACGATCACCTCCCGGCTTTCTCGGATTTTTTCATTTTTCTCCCGATGCAACCCCTTCCCCGGTCACATGTTCCCCAGAGTTTTTTCGTTTTTTTCGCCCGGGGGTGCTATGTGTTTTGCAATCCTTCTGCACTTTTCCAGATTCCTACAATATACTTTTACATTTACTTCTTTATGTTGATCATAGTAATCTATAACTGTATTTTGTTCCGCTTCAAAACATTCACATCCATAACAATACTTTTCTGTTTCCAATTCAATTGAGCTCATTACCATCTCTCCTCATTCATAAATTCATTTTTCCTGTGATGTTCATCATAATGGCATCGATCACAGATCGGTTCCAGGTTATCATCATCTAACGCAAGTTCTGGAAAATCTCTTAAATATTTCTTATGATGTACCGTTCTCGCAATCACAACAAGCCCTTTTTCTTTACACCTGCTGCACTCAAAATGATTCTCTTTTAAAATCTTTGCCTGCTTTTTTCTCCATAACGGTGACACGTAAAATTCATGTGTTTTATTTTCCCTGATTAATTTTCTGATCCAATTCAATGTATTATCATTCACATTTTTTCCTTTTTCATAACAAAACGTCCCACATTCCTGTGGGACGCCTGTTGTTTTGTTGTCTCTGTGGCATTTCTGCCGTTCTGCAACGATCAGTATAAAGAAATTATAAATAAAGGAGGTATTTGTTTGTAATCACAACTTTACCTGATATCATACTACTACATTCAAACCGGACAAAACGGACAATTTTCAATTATTTTCAATAAATCTGTCATGTGTTTTTCTACATCCATCCTCAGTATTACTCCCTCCCATACAGTGCGCCACTTTTATCCAGCTCATATTATCCAAATACCGATATCGGAATATTCTTCGTATCCTGCTGTCTTCTATTGATTCTATGTATTTCTCTACACTATTCGTCAGCTCAATCAACTCATCTTCTTTTTTGTTAAGAATCTGAATTTTTTTGTTCAGGTATTCTTTTTTCTTGTAGTATTCTCTTCTCGGGAACCCAGTCACTTTAATCGGCCCGATCGTTCCATCCGTCCTGCTCCCCTTCACTGTATCTGATACTTGTCCTCCTTTTTCCATATTCTCTATTTGTTTCCGTGTTCTGTCTATTCTCTTTCTCAGATCCTTTATTTCCGCTTTCAGATCCGCATACTGAGTCAGTATTTTTTTATCCACCGTAACCACCCCCACTTGTATTCATATTGCAATCTGCTCCAGTTCAAAGTATCCGAAACTCTCCCGTATTCCATTACCACTTATACAACTCACATGAAACGGAAATACTTCTGCTACAGTTACAGTTCTCCTTCTCTTAACTTCCGTTTCTTCTCCATCTTCACGCACAGTTATGATGTTGATTTTCTGTCCTGTGTGATATTTCTTCCTTAGTCTTTTCAGATCCTTCTTCCTGAATATTATTTCTGTATCTTCGTATATGTACCCTCTTTTCCCTGGTTTCATCGTCTCGATCCTCCCAGAAACTTTCCTTCAACTTTTCTTATCCATTCAGGCATTTTCTCTGATTCAGAACTGATTCTATCCACGCCGCCTGCTCCCTCAATGTTTCTATCTTCATTCCCAGTAAATATTTAGTTACTGACTTATCCTCTTCTTCTCTTCTTTGTTCTATCTTATTCATATTTGTTCTTAACTCTTCCAGTCTCACCGCCAGCGCAATCCGCATCTCGCCAGCTTCCGCAGCCTGCTTTTGAGCTTCCAGTTTCCATCGGTCTGCTGAAGATACCAGAAACGGTATGCATCTCTCAAAATTCTGTTTCGGTCCCTCGCACCATCCTGATGCAGATGGACATTCGCCCTTATATTTGCAACTCATACTCTTCACCTTCTCCCTGTACTTCCGATTCCGCCACGGTCTGCATTGCCAAGCCTGTCCACCTGTAGGAACGATATCTCCGGTTGTTTCTTCACGATCCGGAACTGGCAAATCCGGTCGTTTTTATGTATCATGGTTCCTGGCGTTCCATCTACCACATCTTTTGCAACGAGACAAAACGCTGGAAAATGCCAGATATCGTTGTCGCCGCAGTATGCATTGTCGATGATTCCTATGCTGTTTGTCTGTATGATTCCGTAGTTTTTAAAGGTGGAGCTTCTCGGTGCCACATGTGCCTCATATCCGTCCGGCAGCTCCATGGATACGCCGAGTGAGATCAGTTTATATTCGCCGACCGGAATAAGCACGTCTTCCGCCGCCCGCAGGTCGATCCAGTCTGATTTGCTTCCAGCGATGCGCTCCAGAGGCGTGATGTCTGTGTGGTACTTTATTTTGATCTGCATGGTGTTATCCCGGTGTAATTCGTTTTCAACACTCATATAACTCACCGGTAGCTCCATCCATGCATTCACATACAGATCATTGCTTATGCAGCTCTCGTAATCGTCTCCGACATAATATGCTCCACCAAATCCGTCACGGTCATATCTTCCAATCTGCGGAACTGAAAAGTTCGAAAAAGATAAAAGAATGTAGCGATCATCATCTGGTGGCTGATCTGCTGGAATCCACTCACCAGCCGTTGGCTGTTCATCTATAAACTCGCATATCAATTCTGTTGAATAGCTTTCCTTTCCAGTGTTGCTCTGTGTAATAATTCCAAGTTTTAATTTATCCGCATCAATCTTTCTCATCCTTACATTCCTCCAATATCTTATCAACGCAGGCATTCCAACCATAGTCAAAAGCAGGATGCTGAAAAATATCTTCTAAATATTCTACTCCGTTTCTTCTCTCCGGCACCGGCTTCAGCGGACATTCTTCTGGAAATCCACCTCTCTCACGATTGCCAGATACACAATTTCCGGTTATACCGCATATAGTTTTTAAAAATGATTCTCTGCAAATAGAGCAATCCGCACATCCATTCTCCGGCATACCCATCACTAATAATGCTTTATCGCCCATTCTTCCACCTCCCATAAAATCTTCTGTCCACAAGCTTCGCAGTAATTACGTTTTGCTCTAAGACTAGTTACAAGCCCGCAATGTGGACAAACATAACATCGATTGGTTGCACGCGGTTCCTTCGCCTTCTGCTTCTCCACCGCTTCCCGGACTTCCTCCAGAGTGCCGAGCTGCTTGTATTCTTCCAGCTCGTCCATCAATCTCATGTAGGCATCGTAGTTGATATGCTCAACAATTTCTTTCCGGAAATCAATGTCTTTCATTCGATCTAAACTAAACCCCTGATCGTGCAATTCCTGCAGCTCCTGCATGGCGGAAATAGCAGTTTTTATGTACTGCTCATTTACAGATTCTTTTCCTTCAAGAAGTGGACTTAATACCATTTTCTTATATCTTAATTCTTTCTCAAAATATTCAATCGTTTCCTGATAATCCATCACCCAACCTCCATCGCATCGTCAAATTCCACTTCGCTGTCAGGAAATATGCATCTATCATTTTCGCTTGTAGGAACGCCCAATAAGCATCCTGTTCCTCCCATGCCGACATAATTTGTCAGACTTCCAAATTCTTCATTTGCAATTTTAATAGCCTCTTCTTCGCTATTTGCTTCTACCCTCATGCCGCATATCACGGTAGCATGTCCGTGAACTTCATATGTTGCCATCGTCATCCCTCCTACTCATCCCAATCATTGTTATACGGATTCATACTGCATTCAGGGCATCTACAAACCAGTTCTCCATCATCATTCACATAATAATCATCACCGTATCCAGAGCATTCATAGCAGTAATCATCATCTTCAAACTCTTCTTCAAATATTTCCTCCATCACTCATCCCTCCTTATCACCGACATGATCCTGCCTTCCTGTATCGCTATTCCAATCGAA
>JAXEBU010000198.1:0-6246 GCA_034093895.1 Candidatus Choladocola sp.
TGAATCATTGTTACTGTTTTTTAGTATGTGCGGGACCCGGGTGCCCTGCCCCCGGGATAATATAATCATAAAAGCTGCAGATACGGCGCCGTATTGACGTCCGTATTTGTGTGCAATCACAAGGAGGTAATATAGAAATGCCGTTTACTGCAAAATCAGGAAAATTCAACGCAAAAATTAATACGGTTGTAGTTGGCACAGGTGACAAGGCAATTGCAATCGGAGGAGAAAATGTACTCCCGTTCTATACCTTTGATGATGCTATTGAAAATGCTCCGAAGGTAGGAATCGAAATTACCGATGGCGGTATGGAGAATGAGCCGGAATGCATTCAGAAATGCTACGAAGGCTGTGTTACAGTTGTGGACATGGCAAAGAAGGCTGCTTCCTTTGAAGGTGTTGATTTCCTCAGCATTCGTTTGGAAGGCGGAGATCCGAACGGAAAGAACAAATCTACGGAAGAACTGATTCAGATGGTAAAGGAGATTGCTGATGCTGTTGACGTTCCTCTTGTAGTTTGCGGATGCAAGAACGTAGAAAAAGATTCCGAGCTTCTGGACAAGGCTGCTGCCGCTCTGGAAGGAAAGAATGCAATGATCCTTGCAGCAAAAGAAGAAAACTATAAGACAATCGGTGCTTCTGCAGGTCTTGCTTACAAGCAGATCGTCGGAGCTGAATCAGCCGTTGATATCAACCTTGCAAAACAGCTGAATGTGCTGCTGACACAGCTTGGTGTAGACGGAAAGAGCATCGTAATGAACGTTGGTACAGCAGCAGCAGGTTACGGTTTTGAGTACGTTGTATCTACAATGGACCGTATCAAATCAGCTGCTCTTTCACAGGGTGATACAACACTTCAGATGCCGATTATTACTCCGGTTGCTTCCGAAGTATGGGGTGTAAAAGAAGCAATTGCTTCTGAAGCTGATATGCCTGAATGGGGCTGTCAGGAAGCACGTGGCGTTGACATGGAAATCGAGACTGCCGCAGCAGTACTGGCTTCCGGTTCCAATGCTGTTATTCTGAGACATCCTGAGTCCGTTAAGACAATCAAAACACTGATTACGGAGTTAGTATAATCATAGAGAAGCATAAGGAGGAAAAAAGAAATGGCACTGAAAGGTCTTGATATTTTTAAACTGTCACCGAAGAAAAACTGTAAGGAATGCGGCAGCCCGACATGTATGGCTTTCTCTATGAAAGTTGCTCAGGGTGCAGTATCCATCGATGCATGCCCGTATTTCTCAGAAGAAGCAAAAGCAGCAATGAGCGAAGCAACAGCACCGCCAATGAAGACCATCAAGGTTGGTGCAGGCGAAAATGAAATTTCTCTGGGCGGCGAGACAGTTCTGTTCCGTCATGAGAAAACATTCGTAAGCAAAACAAGATATGCAGTATCTCTCTGCAGCGCAATGGATGATGCAACAATCGAAGCAAAACTGGCTGATATCCCGAAGGTAGATTATGAGCGTATCGGCGAGAAAATGTTCGTTGAGATGGTATACGTAAACTACTGTGCAGAATCAGGAAAAGACAAGTACCTTGATCTTGTAAAGAAGGCAGAGGGACTTGGCCGTGTACTTATTCTGGGATGTACCGATCCGGAAGTTGCAAAAGAAGCAGTTGAGCTTGTAAAAGCAGGCAAGCCGGTTCTGAACGGTGCCAACGCTTCCAACTATGAGGCAATGAACGCAGTTGCAACAGCAGCAGGTATCGCACTTGGTGTACAGGGCGCAGATGAGAACGAACTGTATGATACAGTTGCAGCACTGGAAAAACTCGGAAACAAGAACCTTCTGATTGACGCAGGAACAGAATCTATTTAGGCTGCATTCAAGACAGCAGTTCAGTTCCGTAAAGCAGCAATCAAAGACAACAACCGTACCTGCGGATATCCGTCCATCGTACGTGTTGACCGCCTGGCAAAAGGAAATGCTCATCTTCAGGCAGCACTTGCATCTCTGTTTACCATGAAATACGGTTCCATCGTAGTAATGGAGCAGATGACATATGCAGAGGCTCTTCCGCTTTACGGTCTGAGACAGAACGTATTCACAGACCCGCAGAAGCCGATGAAGGTAGAGCCGGGTATTTACCCGCTGAACGGTGCAGATGAGAATTCTATCTGTGTAACAACGGTTGACTTCGCGCTTACATACTTCGTAGTATCCGGTGAGCTGGAGCGTTCCGGTGTTCCGATGAACCTGATCATCAACGATGCCGGCGGACTTTCTGTACTGACATCCTGGGCTGCAGGAAAATTCTCCGCAAGCTCAATTGCAAAATTCTTTGCAGAGCAGGATATCGAAGGCAAGATCAAATCAAGAAAACTGGTTATCCCCGGAAAAGTTGCAGTGCTGAAGGGTGAACTGGAAGCAAAACTTCCTGGCTGGGAAATCATCATTGCACCGAAAGAGGCAGTTCAGCTTGTGAAATTCATGAAAGATCTGAATGCATAAGAACAGAAAAACAGACAGACACAGGCCGTAACGGTGTGTGTCTGTCTCAATGAATAAAAAATAAAGGAGAACGACAATGGCAAAATTTGTAACAATTGGAGAAAGACTTTCCACAACCGCTCCGGCAGTAAACAAGGCTTTTACAGAGAGAGATCCGGAACCGATCCTCAAGAGAGCAAAACAGCAGCTGGATGCAGGTGCTGTTTACCTTGACGTAAACATCGGACCGGCTGAGACAGACGGTGAAGATCTGATGAAATGGGCAGTACAGCTTCTTCAGAGCGAGTTTGACAACGTTCCTCTGGCACTTGATACTTCCAACAAGAAGGCAATCGAGGCAGGTATCTCCGTATACAACCGTTCCAAAGGAAAACCGATCGTAAACTCCGCAGACGCTGCCGGACGTATCGAGTACGTTGACCTTGCAGCAGCAAACGATGCAATCGTTATTGCACTCTGCAACGGTGAAGGAATTGCGCGTGACAACGACGAGCGTATGATGTATCTTCAGACTCTTCTTGAGAGAGGTATGGAGCATGGTATGGAAGAGACAGATCTGTGGTTCGATCCGCTGTTCCTGGTTGTAAAGGGAATGCAGGACAAGCAGATGGAAGTTCTTGAGTTCATCAAAATGATTTCCGATATGGGTCTGAACTCCACAGGCGGACTTTCCAATAACTCCAACGGTATGCCGAAGCACATCCGTCCGATTATGGATTCCGCTCTTGTAGCTATGTGTATGATGCAGGGTCTGACATCAGCAATCGTTAACCCGAACGATCTTCGTCTGATGGAAACCATCAAGTCCTGTGACGTTTTCAAGAACAACACACTGTACGCAGATTCTTATCTTGAGATCTGATCTGTGAACGATCCGGGCACATGGATGCTACATGAATAATATAAAGGCTGTTGTTTCGAATACACCCGGAGGTATGACTGCTTCCGGGTGTATCAGCAAAAGCATACGTTAAGTAATTAACATGAGAGGAAAATTTATGTATAAAGTAACGTTTCATTTTGAAAATGGCAATGATGTGGAAGTCTATGCCGGTGAAGGAGAAAATCTTCTGGAAGTGGCAAGGTCAGCAAACGTTGCCATTGATGCTCCATGTAGTGGAAATGCAGCTTGCGGAAAATGCAGAGTAAAACTGGTCGGTGGTGAGCTGGAGTCCCAAAAGACAATGCATATTACCGATGAAGAGTTTGCACAGGGATGGAGGTTATCCTGTGTCAGCAAAATCTGTGCAGATGTGGAAGTGCTCGTTCCTGATATAGCATCTGCATATCGAAGCAGAATGAAGGTGGCGGACCTTGATTCTGAAGAAGAACTGAAAATCTTTGAAAAAACAAAGGCAGACCTGACAGAGGCCGGTATTTCTTTTCAGAATGATCTGGAAGTGATTTCTGTCACCATGGAAGAACCATCCCTCGACAACACGATGCCGGACAATGAGCGTCTGGAGTGGGCAGTGGAAGCGGTGTGTGGTGTTTCCAGGGTGAAGATGACCTTTTTTGTTCTGAAAAAACTGGCAGAGGTACTGAGAAAATCCTCTTTTGATGTGCAGTGTGTGATACGCAGGGCAGAAGACAAGGTGGAAATTCTTGATATTTATCCGGCCGGTGAAACCGTACGTGTCTGTGGTCTGGCTGTCGATATCGGTACCACGTCCGTAGCAGGGCTCCTCGTTGACATGTTAAGCGGAGAGATTCTTGCAAAAGCCTCGACGGGCAACGGACAGATCCGTTACGGTGCTGACGTAATCAACAGAATTATTGAGCAGCAGAAAGAAGGCGGACGGAAGAAGCTTCAGGATGCGATTATAAAGGAGACACTGAATCCGTTGATTGCTGAGATGAGCCGGATGGCCGGAATCAGAACAGAGCAGATTTACCGGATGTGTGTGGCAGGAAATACAACCATGAATCATCTGTTTACCGGTGTGGATGCGGATCCTGTCCGCATGGAGCCTTTTATCCCTTCTTTCTTTGAGACTGCCTGTATTCACGCACAGGATCTGAAGCTGCCGGTTTATCCCCACGCGCGGGTGATTATGGCTCCCAATATCGGAAGCTATGTCGGTGGAGATATTACAGCCGGTACACTGGCCAGTACGATCTGGAACAGCGAAGAGATGTCACTGTTCATCGATCTCGGTACGAACGGTGAGCTTGTTTTCGGCAATGCAGAGTTTATGATGAGCTGCGCATGCTCCGCAGGACCGGCTTTTGAAGGCGGTGATATCAGCTGCGGTATGCGTGCAACGGATGGAGCGATTGAAGCCTGCACGATAGATAAAGAAACGATGAATCCCACATTCAAGATTGTGGGAGGTGAGGACCAGAAGCCGGTGGGAATCTGCGGTTCCGGTATCATTGATCTGATCAGTGAACTGTTCCGCTGCGGTATTATCAGTCCGAAGGGCAAATTTATCCGTGAGGGTGAAAGAATCCGTCATGACAAATACGGAATGGGCAGCTACGTTCTTGCGTTCCGGGAAGAAGCGGCTTCTGTGAAGGATATCGAGCTGACGGAAGTTGACATCGACAATTTCATCCGTGCAAAAGGCGCAATTTTCTCAGCGATCCGCGTGATGCTTCAGTCTCTTGATTTTGATGTGACCATGATTGACCGTGTACTGGTTGCAGGCGGAATCGGAAGCGGAATCAATATGCGCAACGCAGTAAATATCGGTATGTTCCCTGATATCGATATGGACAAATTCATGTATATCGGCAACTCGTCTCTGTCTGGCGCATATACCATTCTCTGTTCCTCCGAGGCAGAGAAGAAAGTGGAGGATGTTGCGCACAATATGACGTATCTGGAGCTGAGCAACGAGCCCACATATATGGATGAATTTGTGGCGAGCTGTTTCCTGCCGCATACGGATGCGACACTGTTTCCGTCACTGGAGATGAAATAAACAGGGCAGACACGTTCTGCCGGACTGAAAAACAATGACAGAAGAAGGAGAATCAGATGAATATTGAATACGACAAGGACAATAAAGAGCGTGTGCCTTTTGAGCATTACAAAGAAGAATATGTGAAAAAGGATCCGCTTGAAATCAGTAATCGTACCGGTTTTCCTTTTTCTGAAGAAAAACAATGCTTTACGGTAACGTTTCTTGGAAAAGAGTATGAAATCGGTTTTCCGGAATTTACTGTAAAAAGGACACAGGAGGATGCTGCCTGGTGTCCGCTGCTGGAAATGACAGCAGCACAGATTCTGGTAATCCGTTTCCTGATTGAAGGATGTCACGTGAAAGGCACGGGAAAATTTCTCACCTACCGGGAGGTACCCTGGGGTGAGGTCTATTACCGGCAGTTTAACGGAAGATGTATGATGCGCCTCGCTTTTTCCTACGGAAACAGGATCGACGCATTCCGCAGTGCCATGGAAGGACTGGGAGCGGCTGAAATCAGGGCAGGGGATGCCGGCTATGAGATTTCGCTGATGGACGGTTTTCAGATCCGTTTTCAGCTGTGGGGCGGTGATGAAGAATTTCCGCCTTCCTCACAGATTCTTTTCAGCGACAATTTTCCTGCGGCTTTCCACGCCGAGGACCTCGTAGTTGCATGTGATGTGATTATCGGAACCATGAAGCACGTATAAAGGCAACTGGTGTAGAACAAATCATAAATTCTAAAACGAAAGGGGTATGTTTTACAATGGGATTCAAAACTGATATTGAAATCGCACAGGAAACAACAATGTCTCCGATTACGGAGATCGCAGCAAAGGCAGGTATCGATGCAAAGTACCTGGAGCAGTACGGAAACT
>JAXEBU010000199.1:0-3051 GCA_034093895.1 Candidatus Choladocola sp.
CGGCACATTTCATCCTGGGCGGGATTATGTCCCGGCGATAACGAGAGTGCCAAAAAGAGGAAATCCGGCAAAATCAGAAAAGGAAATGCTCTCTTGCGGACTACATTAATTACCTGTGCACATGCAGCTGTAAAAAGCAAGAAATCCTATTTCTATGCGCAGTATATGAGAATCAGTGCTCATCGCGGACCAAAGCGTGCATATGTGGCAGTTGCCCATTCTATGCTGATTTCGATTTACCATATCCTCAAGGATGGTGTCATTTTTAAGGATCTGGGAGCCGATTATTACAATCAATTCAACAAGGAACGTAAGATAAATGCGTATCTTAAAAAGTTAAAAGCACTTGGCTGGGAAGTTACTGTAGTAGCCGCATAAGCTTGTCAGTTAAGTTCAAAATGAACGATTAAAAGTTTGATAGGGATAGTTTGCGCTTTTTTTGGCTATCCGATAGTTTTTGTTTCATAGTAAAATTGGTGCAAAAAAGTCATAGTCTATAATGAGAAAAAGTTGGTGCGTGTGATTTATATGTCACGGAAATGGCTAGTCAAAAAAGCAAGCCGTGCGAAGATTTTTCTTGTATCAAGGGTGACATCATAAGACAGCGTTTTGCCTTCAGCTTCCTTCAGACATCACCTCACGGTAACCCCCTTGCTGTTCGGCTATATCCTTCCCACTGCCGGGCGGATTCGGGACTTTCACCCGTTAGAACGTGCGCCCGCCGGGCGCACAACGAAAGCCGGAAAGGGGATGATCCCTTTCCGGTTTTTCTTTATGAAGTCTTAACATAAAACAGAACATATTAATACACTTTTAGCGGGGACTGCGGGATAATAAAAAAAAATAGTGAAAAAATAAAGATGAAATAAAGAAAATACAGGTGGATATTATGTCTGCGGGATATAGAAAGAAACATTTTTCGTCATTTCAGATCATCAGTCTCGGGTTTCTGGTGGCAATTTTTACGGGGTCTCTGCTTCTGATGCTTCCGGTTTCTACAATTTCCGGAAAAGGATCTTCTTTTTCTGATGCACTTTTTACAGCCACATCAGCCGTCTGCGTGACAGGGCTTGTGGTTCATGATACGGCCACCTGGTGGTCGCCTTTCGGTCAGGCGGTAATTCTGCTGCTGATTCAGATCGGCGGAATGGGTGTCGTGACGATTGCGGTGTCGATCGCGCGGGTTTCCGGACGGAAAATCGGCCTGATGCAGAGAAGTACCATGCAGGAGGCAATTGCCGCACCGAAAATGGGCGGTATTGTCAGGCTGACAGAGTTTATTCTGAAGATGACTTTTGCGATTGAACTGATCGGTGCTGCGGTGATGGCTCCCGTTTTCTGTTTGGAATTTGGTCTGGGAAAAGGGCTGTGGTATGCCTTTTTCCATTCGGTGTCTGCGTTCTGCAATGCCGGTTTTGATCTGATGGGAATCAAAGAACAGTACTCATCCCTTACCTCCTATGCGGGACAGCCGGTGATTAATCTGGTGATCATGCTTCTGATTGTGACCGGAGGAATCGGTTTTCTGACCTGGGATGATATCAGGACAAATAAACTTCATCTGAAAAAATACCGGATGCAGAGTAAGGTAATACTTTCTGTGACAGGGATTCTGATTCTGTTTCCGGCGCTTTATTTCTTCTTTTTTGAATTTTCCGGACCGGGCTGGGCAGACGTCTCTCTCTCTCAGAGAATCTGGATGTCTCTGTTTCAGTCGGTGACACCGAGAACGGCAGGATTTAATACGGCAGATCTGACTGCCTTAAGTGAACCGGGAAAGGCGATTACGATTATTCTGATGCTGATCGGAGGTTCTCCGGGATCAACGGCAGGCGGAATGAAGACAACGACGGTGGCGGTGCTTCTGTTTTCTGCACTGGCTGTCTTCGGCAGAAGAGAAGATGCAGGGTGCTTCGGAAGAAGAATCGGAGGTGACGCGGTGCGTCAGGCAGCGGCGATTCTGCTGATGTATCTCGTGCTTCTGATGACGGGCGGAATTCTGATCAGTATTTTTGAGGGTTTGCCGGTGCTGACCTGTTTCTTTGAAGCGGCTTCTGCAATCGGTACCGTGGGACTGACGCTGGGAATCACATCCGGACTGTGTCAGGCATCCAGAATCATACTGATTCTTCTGATGTTTTTCGGACGGGTGGGAGGCATGACACTTATTTTTGCAACGCTTGCAAATGTGCGGCGCCCGCTGTCGAAGCTCCCCAAGGAGAAAATCACAGTTGGTTAAGGAGTATTACATATGAAATCTATTTTGTTGTTGGGACTTGGAAGATTTGGAAGACACATTGCAAGGAAATTGAATGAACTGAATCATCAGGTGATGGCAGTAGACCGGCGGGAGGAACGGGTGAATGCCGTGCTGCCTTTCGTCACCAATGCTCAGATTGGCGATACCACCAATGAAGAATTCCTGGTATCTCTGGGTGTACGTAACTTTGATGTATGTATCGTGGCCATTGGAGATGATTTCCAGAGCTCCCTGGAGACAACATCTCTTTTAAAGGAGCTGGGCGCAAAAATGGTAGTATCGCGTGCAGCCAGAGACCGTCATGCCAAATTCCTTCTGCGCAACGGAGCCGATGAGGTGGTCTATCCGGAACGGCAGCTGGCTACCTGGACGGCAATCCGCTACAGTTCTGACCATATTCTGGATTATATTGAGCTGGATAAGGATTACGCCATTGTGGAAATTACCATTCCCGATTCCTGGGCCGGAAAGAGTATTGTGCGGCTGGATATCCGAAAAAAATACAATATCAATATAATGGCTCTGAAACAGGATGGAAAAATGAATCTGAGCATTACACCTGATACGGTGCTTACGAAAGGCGGAACGATGCTGGTGCTTGGAAACAACCATGATATTCAGAAGTGTTTTCATCTCTGATGTTAGAAGGGCAGTTGTCTGAAGTGAAATTGTTTTCCCCTCCGGGAGGTGAGTGAATGGAAAACCTGTGTCTTGCCGGATGCCTGGTCATCCTGATGGTTTCCGGATATTTTATAATAAAGAAAATCGGTGCTTTTCTGGAAGAAAACTGT
>JAXEBU010000200.1:0-3142 GCA_034093895.1 Candidatus Choladocola sp.
CTCACCCGGGGACAGCTCGGAGATCCCGTTGTGGCAGACGGTGTTGACAAACGTGCTTTCTATGCGGAACAGCAGAAGAAAATTGCGGAATTTGCGAATAAAGTACATGCAGGTGAGATCACAAATGCAGCAGGTGAAAAATTCACTACAGTCGTTCAGATCGGAATCGGTGGCAGTGACCTTGGCCCGCGTGCCATGTATCTTGCGCTTGAGAACTGGGCAAAGAAGAACGGTACATTCAAAATGGAGGCGCAGTTTATCAGCAACGTGGATCCGGATGATGCAGCCGCTGTTCTGAACAAAATCGATGTTGCCCGCTCTATTTTCGTTCTCGTATCAAAATCAGGTACGACGCTGGAGACACTGACAAATGAATCCTTCGTAAAAGATGCGCTGAAGAACGCGGGACTGGATCCTTCCAGACACATGATTGCCGTTACGAGTGAGACCTCTCCTCTGGCAAAGAGCGATGATTATCTTGCAGCCTTCTTTATGGACGACTATATCGGAGGCCGTTATTCCTCCACATCTGCTGTTGGCGGAGCAGTACTGTCACTGGCATTCGGTCCGGAAGTATTCGCACAGTTCCTTGACGGTGCCGCAAAAGCAGATGAAACGGCAAAGAATGAAAATCTTCTTGAGAATCCGGCAATGCTGGATGCAATGATCGGTGTTTATGAGAGGAATGTACTGGGTTATCCGTGCACTGCTGTGCTTCCGTATTCTCAGGCACTGAGCCGCTTCCCGGCACATCTGCAGCAGCTGGATATGGAATCCAACGGAAAGTCCGTAAACCGCTTCGGAGATCCTGTGAACTACGTAACCGGTCCTGTTATTTTCGGTGAGCCTGGAACGAACGGACAGCATTCCTTCTATCAGCTGCTCCATCAGGGAACAGATATCGTTCCGCTTCAGTTTATCGGTTTCAGAAACAATCAGTGCGGAACGGATGTTGTGATCCAGGACAGCACAAGCCAGCAGAAGCTCTGTGCAAACGTTGCAGCTCAGATCGTGGCATTTGCCTGCGGCAAGGCAGACGACAACCGCAACAAGAATTTCGAAGGCGGACGTCCGTCCAGCATCATTATCGGTGAACAACTGACACCGGGAGCACTGGGAGCGCTTCTGGCACATTTCGAGAACAAGGTAATGTTCCAGGGCTTTGTATGGAACCTGAACAGCTTTGACCAGGAGGGTGTACAGCTCGGAAAGGTTCTTGCAAAACGTGTACTTGCCCATGAGACAGACGGAGCACTGAGCGTATACAGTGATCTGCTGAATATCTGATATACGTGGATTATGAACTGAATACAGAAACAGTTATGCGTATGCTGCTGTGGGAGCGGATCCTGCGGCAGCATTTACGTTTGCGTTCGACTTCAATTACAAATGAGAAACAGAGAAATGCAGGGAGGATTGCCGGAATGAGTACGGAGAATAAAAAGATGGGAAAGACATTACTGTTTCACACAGATGATACAAAAAAAGATCAGCAGACGGCACAGCTTTGTCGTCAGCTCGGTGTGGAAGTGAGGAAGCTGAAGCAGGAGGATCTTGGAAGACGTGTCGGAGATCTGGCCGGAATTGTGATGAAAGTCGGTAAAAACAGTCCGGAGGACGCACAGGAGGTGATTCCCGTCGGATATAATCTGCCGGAGGTTATGATTTTTTCGGGTTTTACCGATGAAGCACTGGATGAATTTCTGGCCGGTTACCGGCATGCGGGCATTGCCCCGGTGGGACTGAAAGCGGTGGTTACACCCTACAACTGCCAGTGGACGGTTTACAGTCTTGTACGGGAGCTGATCCGGGAAAGAATGGCATTTCTTACGAATCGAAAATAAACGTTTTTATGACATGTTTCAGACTGTTTTTTTCGGAAATGCACCACGGATTGTGAAAAGAATACAAAATAATACCAAATAATAATGAAAAACAAGACAAAATAATAAAAAACAATTGACAAGGTATAGCAGGAATGCTATACTGAAAACACATAAAACAGTATTTCCTGATGACTTGCAAGGGCGCAGCGGACGTTACTCTTGGGGCGTTGAGAGATACTTTTTTCATATTCAGGGACAATAAAAAGCAGGATCGGGACGGATCCGCAGCAGTGTCAGAGAATATGAACATACAAAACAGAAAAGGAGAGATCGAGTATGAAAATGAAAAAAATCCTGGCTGTTGTACTGGCTGGCACCATGGCACTTTCCGTGGCATCCATGACTGCATCCGCAGCCGGAACATCACCTGACAATGACATGGTAATCGCAATTGAAGGAACCGTAATGTCCATGGATCCGCAGAACATTTCTGATACGAATGCGATTTCCGCTACGCGCGGTGTGTATGAAGAACTGATTCATTTTGATGAGAATCAGGAGCTGGAAGGCGTTCTCGCAGAGTCCTGGGAGGTATCCGAGGATTCCCTTACTTATACGTTCCATCTTCGTCAGGGCGTAAAGTTCCACGATGGAACAGATTTCAATGCAGCAGCAGTTGTTGCAAACTATGACCGTGTATTTAACGCAGACCTTGGACTGAAGAGCAGAAGAACGTACTTCAAGACAGATGCAGACGGAAATGAGACTCCGCGTGTTGCCAGCATTGAGACTCCGGATGATTATACGGTAGTATTCACACTGAGTGAGCCGTACGGTGTATTCCTCAACAAGCTGACTCAGATGTGCTTCATCAGCCCGGCAGCGATTGAAGAGTACGGCAACGATGTTATGTACCATGCATGTGGTACAGGCCCGTTTGTATTCACAGAGTGGGTTGAGGGTGACCACGTTACCATGACAAGAAACGAAGACTACTGGGGAGAAAAACCGGGTGTTGAGACTGTAACGATCAAAGAGGTTCCGGAAGCAGGTACACGTACAGCTATGCTGCAGACGGGAGAGGCAGACCTGATTTATCCGCTTGCTGCTGATCAGCGCGCAGTAGTGGAAGGAGCAGAGGGCGCACAGATCGATACAAGCGTTTCCAACATTATGAGATACGTTACTCTGAATACGAATGTGGAAGCACTCAGTGACGTTCGTGTTCGTCAGGCTATGAACTATGCAATCGACAAAGATGCATACGTTGCTCTGATGTACGGCGGATACGGCGAGGCAGCTACTTCAACGGTACC
>JAXEBU010000201.1:0-2297 GCA_034093895.1 Candidatus Choladocola sp.
CATACCATCTGCCACAATCAGCAGATTTGCCAGATTGCCGACCGGCTGGTCAGAAGCATAGACGAAATCCTGATTTGAAGAACGTCTCTGACCGATATCTGTTATGCTATACGTTTTCATACCCTTTCTTCCCTTTCCTTCGTCTCAATATAACTCTTTCGCAGCTGACCGCAGGCACCATTGATGTCACGGCCCATTTCTCTTCTAATAGTAACATTTATTCGTTTTTTTTCAAGTTTATTTTTGAACGCCTGTATCACCTGACGGTCAGACTGCACGTACGATCTCTCCTTAATCGGATTGACCGGAATGAGATTGACATGGCAGTTGATACCGCCGATCAGTTCCGCCAGCCTGTCCGCATCTCCGTCTGTATCGTTCACGCCCCCTACAAGGCTGTACTCAAAGGTAATACGCCGTCCCGTCTGTTCAAAATAGTACCGGCATGCATCCAGCACATCCGGCAGCCCGTATTTGCGGGCAATGGGCATCAGCTCTTCCCTTTTTTCCTGGCTGGATGCGTGAAGGGATAATGCAAGCGTAATCTGAAGCTTTTCATCCGCAAGACGTCTGATATTCTCCACGATTCCACAGGTGGACACTGTAACGTTGCGCTGGCTGATATGCAGCCCGTGTTCATCCGTGAGAATACGCAGAAACTGCAGCAGATTGTCGTAATTGTCAAGAGGCTCCCCCGTTCCCATTACCACAAGATTTGAAACTCGCTCCCCGGATATTTTCTGAATCCTGTAAACCTGATCCAGCATTTCCGAGGGCAGAAGGCTTCTTGTCAGCCCGCCAAGCGTGGAAGCACAGAATCTGCAGCCCATTCTGCAGCCCGCCTGTGAAGAAATACACACGGAATTGCCATGGTGATACCGCATCAGAACGCTTTCAATTACATTTCCGTCCGCCAGCCGGAACAGATACTTCTCTGTCCCGTCAATTGCGGATATTTTCCGGTCAACCATCTCAAGACACGTACAGGAATACTGTGTTTTCAGCTTTTCCCGGAACGCTTTTGAGAGGTCTGTCATCTCATCAAAATGATCTGCCAGTTTCACGTGCATCCACTGATACAGCTGTTTTGCACGGAAGGGTTTTTCCCCCATTGCTTCTACTTCCCTGCAAAGCTCATGAAACTGAAGTGATTTAATGTCCTTTTTCTCACACATCTGAATATTCTCCCAGATTTTCCGAAGGCTCCGGCTCTTCCTCCAGTCTGCGCAGCCTTGCGATAAAAAATCCGTCTGACTCATGAACACCGGGAAGGAGCTGGATATAACCACCCTTCGTCGTCTTGCTTTTCAGTGCATCACAGATATACGGGTCAATGGATTCCAGGCGGAACGGATAGTTTTCCAGAAACCACTTGATATTGTACTGGTTCTCATCTGCTCCGATGGTGCACGTACTGAAAATCATGACACCGCCCGGTTTGACATATTCCTGAACCACAGAAAGAATTTTCCGCTGCAGACGTATAATATCCTGCTGCTGCTTTTCTGACATTTTATACTTGATATCCTGCTTTTTCCCGATGACGCCAAGCCCGGAACAGGGCACATCAGCCAGAACGATGTCTGCTTTGTGGCAGGAAGCCGGATCTCTGACTGTAGCATCCTTCAGCACTGCGCGGATATTGATCGCATCCGTTCTGTCAATGTTTTCCTGCATCAGCTTTACTTTGTACTCGGAAATATCTCTTGCTTCCACGGAGCCGCTTCCCATCAGTTTGTCCGCAATGTGAAGGCTTTTCCCGCCGGGTGCCGCACAGACATCAATACATGTATCGCCCCAGTTGGGCGCTGCAATCTCCGCCACCAGCATGGAGCTGATGTCCTGCACCTGAATCCATCCCTTCTTGAAGGCGGAAATTGCCCTGATATAATTGTAATCACTGATCTCGAGCGCGTAATCGAGGTACGGATGCTGTCTGACCGTAATCCCCTCCCGCTCCAGTTCTTCCACGATCTCCTCTTTGGAGGCACGATTCAGATTGCAGCGGACCACCGTCCGCTTTTCCATGTGAGAATCGCGGCAGATCTGTTCCGTCACCTCATAGCCGAACTGTGATACCCATTTGTTCAGCATCCAGATCGGAAAAGAATACTTGACCGAAAGATAGTGAAGCGGTTCAATATTCGGATCCGGATACCGCACCTGATTCATCCGCCGTGCAATATTCCGGAGCACTCCGTTCACAAATCCTTTCAGATTATAAAAACCCTTGCGCTGGGCAAGCTTCACCGCTTCATTGCACACGGCACTGTCGGGAACGCTGTCCATATATTTCA
>JAXEBU010000202.1:0-5063 GCA_034093895.1 Candidatus Choladocola sp.
CAAGGAAGTGGCCATCAGCATTTCAGAGGCGAAAAAACAGGCGGAAATTCTCATCGCGGAAGGTGAGGCAGAATACATGCGTATTCTTTCCGAAGCATATAATACAGGAGAAAAACAGGAGTTTTACTCTTTCGTCCGCAGTCTTGATGCGCTGCGGGAATCCATGAAGGGCGACAATAAGACCGTGGTGCTTTCTGCAGATTCCCCCATAGCGCAGATATTTGCCGGATACGAAGAGTAATACAGATCAGAAAAATACATAGTGCACAGAGACAGAACAGGAAGCTGCCGCAGAATACTTCAGATAGATATTCTGCGGCAGTTTTTTTCAACCTTTTTTACTTTAATTTTACGTAAGGAAGATAGCAGGATACAGACTTTCTCAGTAAAATAACCGGATAGTAATCTGAGTACAGAAAAGAGGAAGGAGTAAAATACTGAGAAAGTGGGAAAGGAAAACAAATACAGTATCACGTATAAAGAAATCAGAAAAAATGAAGAAATTAACCAGTTGATTGCGAAAGGAAATGATGTACTTGCAGAACTGGGATTTACAGAGCATTCCAGAAAGCATGCAGCCAGAGTGGCAGACTGTGCCGGAAAAATTCTTAAGGAACTGGAGTTTGGAGAACATGAGACAGAGCTTGCCCAGATAGCGGGATACATGCATGATATCGGAAACAGTATCAACCGGAACGATCATGCCCATACAGGCGCAATTTTGTCTTATCAGATACTGAAGGGGCTGGGTATGCCTCTTTCGGATGTCCTGACGGTGGTGACAGCAATCGGCCACCATGATGAAAAAACGGGAACGGCAGTGGATGTGGTATCGGCTGCATTGATTCTGGCTGACAAGACAGATGTGCGGAGAAACCGCGTGCAGAATCCAAATCCGGCCAATTTTGACATGCATGACAGAGTCAACTATGCGGCACTCTCCTCCCGTCTGGAATTTCTCAAAGAGAAGAAGGTGATCCAGATGAATCTGGAACTGGATGATACAATCTGCAGCGTTATGGATTATTTTGAGATATTTCTGCAGCGGATGATCATGTGCAGAAGAGCCGCCGAAGTTCTGGGATATAAATTTAAACTGATTGCAAATGGCAGCAAAATGTGCTGAGAAAGGAAACGTAAATGGAAAATAAAGTATATATGAACCGGGAACTTTCCTGGCTGAAATTCAATGAACGTGTGCTTGAGGAAGCAGAAAGTGAGAAAGTGCCGCTCTGCGAACGGCTCTCCTTTGCTTCCATTTATCAGTCTAATCTGGATGAATTTTTCATGGTACGGGTAGGAGCGCTGATTGATCAGATGCTGCTGGCTCAGAATATCCGTGATAATAAAACGAACATGACACCGAAGGAACAGATCCGGGCAATTCTTGAACAGGTATCCCTCCTGAATCATCGGAAAGATGCAGTCTATGAAACACTGATGAAAAATCTGGAACCGCACGGAGTAAAACTGGTTGATTTTGGAAGGATCGGAAAAAAAGAAAGCGAGTATCTGGAGCGGTACTTTGAGGCTGAAATTGCTCCGCTGATGTCACCTACCATGGTGGGAAAACGACAGCCATTTCCTTTCCTGCGCAACAGAGAAATCTATGCGGTGGCGGTACTCCAGAAAAAGAGCGGTAAAGAGAAGCTGGGACTGATTCCCTGCGGCACCGGTGTATTTCCGCGGCTGATTGAGGTTCCGGGAGGAAACGGTGCGTATATGCTTTCGGAAGAACTGATCCTGCATTTTATACCGAAGGTGTTCAAAGGCTATTATGTAAAGGCAAAATCGCTGATCCGCGTCACAAGAAATGCAGACATTGATGCGGACGCGTTGTACGATGAGGATCTTGATTACAGAGAATTCATGGTGGATCTGATAAAAAAGAGAAAACGGCTGGCGCCGGTTCGTCTGGAGTTTTCCCGGGAACTGGACGGCGATATTGTAGACACACTGTGCGATTATCTGGATGTCAACCCGGATTATGTGTTCCGGGATCACACACCGCTGGATCTTTCTTTTCTGTTCCAGATCCAGGATATTCTGCGGCAGCATACGGAACTGTTTTACGAAAAAAGAGTACCTCAGAGGTCGTGTCAGTTTAAAAACGGTGTTTCCATTCTGCAGCAGATCCGGGAGAAAGACAAACTGCTGTCCTATCCCTTTGACAGTATCCGGCCATTTCTTGATATGCTGCAGGAGGCAGCCACGGATGAATCTGTTGTGTCAATCAAAATGACGTTGTATCGGGTGGCAAAACAGAGCAAAGTGGTGGAATCCCTGATTGAGGCAGCGGAAAATGGCAAGGAAGTACTCGTTCTGGTGGAACTGAAAGCACGGTTTGATGAAGAAAATAATATTGAATGGTCGAGACGGCTGGAGGCTGCAGGCTGTCATGTGATTTACGGGCTGGAAGGATACAAAGTTCATTCAAAACTCTGCCTGATTACGAGGAAAGCCGGCGGCCAGGTGGAATATTATACACAGATTGGCACCGGAAATTATAACGAAAAGACGGCCAGACTGTATACCGATCTTTCTCTGATGACAGCAGATCAGGCAATCGGTCAGGAAGCGTCAGCCGTGTTTCAGGCTCTGTCCATGGGAGAAACAGTGGAGGAAAGCAGAGAGCTTCTGGTGGCACCGAAATGTCTGCAGAACCGCATACTGGAAATGATCGATGAAGAAACAGAACACGCCCGCAGAGGAGAAGACGGGTACATTGGAATCAAAATCAACTCCCTGACGGACAAGCGGATTATTGACCGGCTCATAGAGGCTTCCTGTGCAGGAGTCCGGATTGATCTGATTGTGCGCGGAATCTGCTGTCTGATTCCCGGCGTGAAGGGCGCCACTGAAAACATCCGGGTAATCAGTATTGTAGGCCGTTATCTGGAACATTCCAGAATTTACATATTCGGAAAGGGCGAAAGAGAAAAAATGTACATTGCTTCGGCAGATTTTATGACAAGAAATACACTGCGCCGTGTGGAAGTGGCTGCACCCGTACAGGATGGTGATCTCAGAAACCGTCTTCGCGTCATGTTCGGTACAATGCTCTGCGATAACCTGCAGGCAAGGCGCATGGAAGCAGACGGAAGCTATGTTCGTATCCAGTCGGAAGAAGCTCCTCTCAGTTCCCAGGAGTTTTTCTTCCGGAAGGCGTATGAGCAGAACAGAATCCCGCAGGAAGGGGAGAAAAATCTGTGATCCTTCTGGCTCTGGGAGAGACCCTCAGAGAAATTACAAAAGAAGAACTGGAGGCAGAACCGCAGCCTGCTGTATTTGTCACTGATTCCGCTCATGCCGCAGAAGCAATGGAACTGGCCGGAATGGTCTACGAAGGTGAGATCAATCCGGCAGAGACAGTGTTCTGTAAAATGGAAGCACAGCAGGAATGTCTGGCAGGTGCACTTTGCATACCGAAATTCCTCGATGTTCTTGGCAGCCGGTATCGGATTCTGTTCTTCATTAACCGGATTCATATCGTAATTGTGGATGATGACGATTTTGCCGGACGGCTGATTCTGCGCATACGCCGCAGAAAGACGAAGCAGGGGACAACAAGGGAGCAGTTTCTGTACAACTTCATATCACAGTTCATGAGCCACGATCTGGAGCAGCTCGGACAGTATGAGAAAATGATCATGGAACTGGAGGAACAGGTGGTGGATGGAAAGGCGGAGAATTTTCAGAACAGAATCATGCCGATCCGCAGAGAATTGCTGACACTGCGCAGTTATTATGACGAGATGATGGATCTCGGCAGAGATCTGGAGGAGAACGAAAACCATTTTTTTGCGCGGAAACGGCTGAAATATTTCGGGACAATTGCGGACCGTGCGGATCGGCTCATGGGAAAAACCTTCTATTTGCTGGAGTATGCCCAACAGGTTCGGGAAACGTATCAGTCACAGGTGGAATCGCAGCAGAACAGGAACATGCAGTTCCTGACTGTAGTTTCCACTATTTTTTTCCCACTGACACTGATAACGGGATGGTACGGCATGAATTTTGAAAATATGCCGGAACTGGAAAGCGGATACCCCGGTGTGATTCTGCTGAGCCTGGCGGTTATTCTCCTGTGTATTCTGATCTTTAAAAAGAAAAAAATGCTCTGAAGTTTTACATTTCGCATTCCGGACTTACGGTGAATTTACATATACTTTACGTATCGCCGGTTTTATTTTTTACATTTCCACCTTAAAATTTCCACTGTAGCCTGATACGAAAGGCGGCCTGCATTTCACAGGAAGCAGGACCTGCCGCCCGGAACAGGCTGCAGGAAAAGTGATATCGCGCAAATGTGAATATCCACGCGGCAGGATCGAAGTGTGCCGCAGAAAAACTGAATATGGAAAAGATGAAAAAAAGAAAGAGTATGCGCGAAGAAAAGGAGAAAAAATTATGAAGAAAAAAGCAGTAGCAGCAATGGTAGCAGCAATGATGGCAGCCTGTGTCGGAACAACAGCAATGGCAGCAGCAGAAGGAGACATCACGATCTGTTCCAGAGAGGATGGTTCCGGTACAAGAGGAGCATTTATTGAGCTGTTTGGTGTAGAGGAAAAAGATGCAGACGGAAACAAAATTGACAATACAACAGAGGCAGCAAAGATCACAAACAGCACATCCGTTATGCTCAGCACTGTAGAGGGTGATGTGAATGCAATCGGTTACATTTCTCTCGGTTCTCTCAATGATTCTGTAAAAGCAGTGAAGATCGACGGAGCAGAAGCAACTGCAGATGCAATCGTTGCAGGTGAATACAAAGTAGTACGTCCCTTTAATATCGCAACAACAGCAGAGGTAAGTGATGCGGCAGCAGATTTCATCGACTATATCATGAGTGCAGAAGGACAGGCCGTAATCGAGGAGAACGGATACATTTCAGTAGGTGAGCCGGAAGCATTTGCAGGCGGAGATGCAGAAGGAAAAGTAGTTGTGGCAGGTTCCTCTTCTGTAACACCGGTTATGGAGAAGCTGGCTGAAGCTTACGGTGCAGTCAACGACAAAGTAGAAATCGAAGTACAGCAGAGCGATTCTACCACAGGTATGACATC
>JAXEBU010000203.1:0-12141 GCA_034093895.1 Candidatus Choladocola sp.
CTCCGTATACGTATGATCTTGATAAGGCAAAAGCGCTTCTGGAAGAAGCAGGCTACGGCGACGGATTCAATCTGACAATCTGGGGCGACAATACAACCCAGGAAATCAAGGGTATGACATTTATTCAGCAGCAGCTGGCACAGGTTGGTATCAACGTTGAAGTAGTTCCGATGGAGCCTGCAACTGTTTCTGACAAGATCTACGTTCCGCTTGAGGACGCAGAGATCAATATGTGGTACGTAAACTGGTCAGCTTCTGATTTCTCCGCAGACAGCTCCATGCGTGCACTGCTGTACAGCTCCATGTGCCCGCCGACCAGTGCAAATACAGTTTACTACAACAATCCTGAATTCGACGAGGCTATGGACAATGGTCTTGCAGCAGCTACCGAAGAAGAGAAGGCAGAGTACTATCAGAAGGCTCAGGAGCTTGCATGGAACGATGCAACATGGCTGTTCCTCGGTACAGACCAGATTGTTTATGCAACACAGGAATATCTGTCAGGCGCATACGTAGCTCCGGATGGAACAATCAGATATCAGGATGCTGTACTGGCACAGTAATTTGATTTCAGAATGCCGTAAAGGTGCAGTAAATAACAATTGAACAGTGATGTTCAAGTCAATGGCGGTCATCCCTGATCAGGCGGTGGCCGCCTTTTGCTAAAATATGGAGGAGAACTATGGGACGTTATTGCGCAAAAAGAATTTTGAGTGCCATCCCTCTGCTGCTGGCCATATCATTCTTTATTTTTATGTACATTCACATGATTCCGGGTGATCCGGCCCGTATGCTTGCGGGAATGGATGCGACAGCGGAGGAAGTGGCAGTTGTAAGGGAACAGCTCGGGCTGGATCAGCCGCTTCTGACACAGTATGTGGATTATATGAAGGGACTGTTTACAGGGGATCTCGGCAACTCCATCAAAAATGGTGCAACTGTAATGGACACGATTGCACCTCGCTTCAAACCGACAATTATGCTGACAATCTGTTCCATTGTATGGGCGACCATCATCGGAGTGGGACTTGGAATTATTTCTGCCGTATGTCGTGGAAAGGCTATGGATTATATCGGAATGCTGATTGCCATATCAGGTATTTCCGTTCCGAGCTTCTGGCTGGGGCTGATGCTGATGCAGCTGTTTTCCGTAAATCTTGGATGGCTTCCCACCTCGGGACTGGACAGCTGGAAAAGCTATATTCTCCCGTCTCTGACACTGGGAGCCGGTACGATGGCAATTCTGGCACGCTTTACGCGCTCATCCATGCTGGAGAGTATGCGGGAGGACTACGTCCGGACAGCCCGTGCCAAAGGTCTCCGGGAATTTCTTGTAATTATGCGTCATGCATTTAAGAACTCTCTGATTCAGGTTGTTACAGTTACAGGCCTGCAGATCGGCGGCCTGCTTTCCGGTTCTGTTCTGGTGGAGACAGTGTTTTCCATCCCCGGCCTCGGAAGGCTTCTGGTGGATTCCATCAACTACCGCGATTACAAGGTGGTGCAGGCACTGCTGATGTTCTTCGCGGTGGAATACATTGTGATTAATCTGATTGTTGACCTGCTTTACGGTGTTCTGAACCCGAAAGTACGGTATGACTAAGGAGGGAAGAATATGGCTGAAAAAGATGTTAAGACAGCACCTGCCGGAAATGCTTATGAAGCAGAAGAACTCCCGAAGCCGAAAAGCAAGGTGAAAGAATTTATTAAAAAATTTCTGCGGAGAAAAACGGCTGTGATTGCACTGCTGTTTATCATTGTTCTGATTATTGCAGCAATTTTTGCTCCCCTGATTGCACCGTATGATGCGGCAACTCCCGATTATACGGCCATGCTGCAGGGACCAAGCTCCGCACACTGGTGGGGCACAGATGAGTATGGACGTGACGTATTCAGCCGTCTGCTGATCGGAAGCCGGCTGTCTCTCTCTGTGGCTCTCTGCTCCGTTATCCTCGGTACTGTGATAGGAGCTTTTCTCGGTCTGTTGGCCGGATACTATGGCGGACTGATTGAATCACTGGTAATGCGCGGTTCTGATATCCTGTTTTCATTCCCGGATATCCTTCTTGCAATCGCCGTTGTGGCAATCATCGGCCCCGGTGTTATCAATGTGGTCATTGCCGTTGCTGTATTTACGGTGCCTTCGGTTGCGCGTCTTGCCCGGAGTGCCACACTGACGGTAAAAGAATCTCTTTATATTGAAGTTGCCCGCTCCCTGGGCTGCAGCGACTGGCGGATTCTCTGGGTTCATATTTTCCCGGGTACGCTGCAGTCACTGATTGTAAACTTTACCATGCGTATCGGTACTGCCATACTGGCAGCAGCATCCTTAAGCTTCCTGGGCTTCGGTGCAAACGTAACAGAGCCTGACTGGGGTGCAATGCTTTCTCAGAGCCGAAATTATCTGAGTACTGCTCCGCATCTGGTACTGTTCCCCGGTATCCTGATTTTCCTGACTGTTCTTGCATTCAATCTGCTCGGTGACGGTCTGCGGGATACACTGGATCCGAAGATGAAATAGGAGGGGTGAAAATGGCTGAGAGATTATTGGAAGTAAAAAACCTCCGGACGGAGTTTAAACGTGACAAAAAGACTACGGTAACTGCCGTGAATGATGTTTCATTTTATATTGACAAGGGAGAAGTGCTGGGGCTGGTAGGCGAGTCCGGCTGCGGAAAGTCTGTCACCTCCCTCTCGATTATGGGACTTTTGCTGGATACATCCGGAAAGGTGACGAACGGCGAAGCAATTCTGGACGGAACGGATCTTCTGAAGCTGTCCAAAAAAGAAATGCGTTCCATCCGCGGAAGAAAAATATCCATGATTTTCCAGAATCCCATGAGTTCGCTGAACCCGTGTATGCGTGTGGAGCGCCAGCTGACAGAGGCGATTCTGCTCCACAACAATTTTTCAAAAGAGCAGGCCCATCAGAGAGCATTTGATGTACTGAAGGCTGTGGGAATCCCTGATCCGGCTACCACGCTGCGCAGCTACCCCCATCAGCTTTCCGGCGGCATGAGCCAGCGTGTCATGATTGCCATGGCGCTGTCCTGCGAGCCCGAACTGATGATTGCAGATGAGCCCACAACGGCTCTGGACGTGACAATTCAGGCGCAGATCATGGATCTGATGCTTCAGATTAAAAATGAGAGAAACAGCGGAATTCTTCTGATTACCCATGACCTTGGTGTGGTGGCAGAAATGTGTACGAGAGTTATTGTCATGTACGCAGGGCGGATTATGGAGGAAGCACCGGTAAAGGAACTGTTCGAAAACCCCATTCATCCGTACACGGTGGGACTGATCGCGTCTGTTCCGAAAATCGGAAGCGGTGTGAAGACACTTCCGGCAATTCCGGGCAGCGTGCCGGATCTTTCTGTCATGCCGAAGGGCTGCAAGTTTGCATCGCGCTGTAAGTTTGCAACAGAAAAGTGCCGTCAGGAAGAACCGGAGCTTCGTTATCTTCCGGGATCTTCGACGAGAAAAATCCGCTGTCATGTGTTCAACAGCGGGAAAGAAGGGGGAGCCGAAGCATGAGTAAGACACTGGTATCCGTAAAGCATGCGGTAAAAACCTTTCAGGTAAACAAAGGAATGTTTTCCCAGAAAAAAGTAGTCCATGCAGTCAATGATGTATCCTTTGACATCCTGGAGGGCGAAACATTTTCCCTGGTGGGCGAGTCCGGCTGCGGCAAATCTACGACGGGAAGACTGATCAATCATATTCTGACTCCGGATTCCGGAGAAATATGGTTTGACGGAACAGAGATTTCAAAATATAATGAGAAACAGATGCGCCCTCTGCGGAAGGAAATTCAGATGATATTTCAGGATCCGTACGGTGCTCTGAATCCGAGAATCAAGATTCAGGATCTGATTGCGGAGCCTCTGCTGATCCATACGAACATGAGCTCCGGAGAAAGACTGAAGAAGGTTCATGAACTTCTGGAGATCGTAGGACTGAACCCGATGCACGGTGAGCGGTATCCCCATGAGTTTTCCGGCGGTCAGCTTCAGCGTGTGGGAATTGCGCGGGCACTGACGGTGAATCCGAAACTGATTATCGCAGATGAGCCCGTATCAGCCCTGGATGTATCGATTCAGGCGCAGGTTCTGAACCTGATGCAGCAGCTTCAGGAAGAATATAAGCTGACATACCTGTTTATTTCCCACGATCTGAGCGTTGTGGGGATGATTTCGGACAGGATTGGCGTTATGTATCTCGGAACGATCGTTGAGACGGCACCGAAGAAGGAACTGTATAACAATCCATGTCATCCGTATACACAGGCACTGCTGTCTGCTGTGCCGATTCCGGATCCTACACGGGAAAAGAACAGGATTATTCTGCAGGGAGATCTGCCAAGTCCGGTCAACCCGCCGGAAGGATGTCTGTTCTGCACAAGATGCCCGTACTGTACCGATAAATGCCGGAAGGAACGGCCCCAGAGTACGGAACTGGGGGATGGCCATATGGTGAAATGCCATTATCCGCAGACAAAATAAAACAGAAAAATACAAGGAGAGACCAGATGTATTCCTTCAATAAAGAAGCGTACGAAAAACGTACAGAATGGTTCAAAAAGGCAAGATTCGGAATGTTTATTCATTTTGGACTGTATGCAATTCCCTCCAGGGGAGAGTGGGTGCGCAGCACCGAGGAGATTCCGAAAGAGGATTACATGAAATACTTTTACGAGTTCAATCCGGTGGATTACGATCCGGGAGCCTGGGCGAGAGCTGCCAGGGAAGCCGGGATGCAGTATGTGGTGATGACTGCAAAACATCACGATGGCTTCTGTCTTTTTGACAGTCAGTATACGGATTTCAAATCCACTAATACCAGAATCGGGAAAGATCTCGTGCGGGAATTCGTTGACGCAGTCAGAGCGGAAGGATTAAAAGTGGGACTGTATTTTTCACTGCTGGACTGGTATCATGAGGATTATCCGCATTATGGGGACAGGATTCATCCGATGCGGAACAGCGAGGCAGAGAAGGAAAAAGAAAAGGACCGCTGTTTCGACCGCTATCTTGAATATATGCACAACCAGATCCGTGAGATCTGTACGAATTATGGAAAGCTGGATCTTCTGTGGTTTGATTTTTCCTACGATGATATGCGGGGAGAAAAATGGCGCGCCACAGAGCTGATGGATATGGTGCGTTCCCTGCAGCCGGAGGTCATTATTGACAACAGGCTTGAGGTCAGCGGTGAAGGTTACGGTTCCCTTGCAGAAGGTCATCCGACGCCATACCACGGTGATTTTGTGACTCCGGAACAGATGATTCCGCCGGAGGGTATCCGGGATGTGAATGGGAATGATCTGCTCTGGGAAGCGTGTGTCACCATGAATGGCAACTGGGGATATTTTGCCACGGATCACTACTGGAAACCTGCTTCCATGCTGATTAAAAAGCTGGTGGAGTGTGTTTCCAAGGGAGGAAACATGATTCTCAATGTGGGTCCGGACGCACGGGGAAATATTCCGCAGGAATCCCTTGACCGTCTGGCAGAGATCGGCCGGTGGATGAAGAAGAACAGTGACAGCATTTACGGCTGCGGCAAGGCGGAAATCGCAAAGCCGGATATGGGCCGTATTACGAGAAACGGAAATCATCTGTATTATCACCTGTATGAGAATGCGATCGGTCCCATGCCGCTGCCGGGAATCCGAAAGGATGAGCTGGACTGTATCCGTTATCTGGCAACAGGAGCAGAGGTTCCCGTATCCGTCAGCTGGGTGCACAGTGATTACCCGGAGATTGTATTTGCAGATCTGGGACCGGACCCTGTTCTGCCGGATCCGGTCGATACGGTGCTTGAAGTAATATTGAAAGAGTAAGGTTATGTTTACAGAAGAGAGATGGGATGAGATACTGCAGAAACTGAATCAGGAGGGAAAGGTCCGGGTAAAGGATCTCAGTGAAATTTTTCAGGTGACGGAAGACTGTATCCGAAAAGATCTGAAAGCGCTGGAGAATGCCGGAAAACTGAAACGAACGTACGGCGGGGCGATTCTTTCTCAGGATTATCCTCTTGACCGGGATGTTATTGACCGCAGAAAAGTAAATACGGACAAGAAAAAAATCATTGCGGCCAAGGCAGTGGAGCTGATTAAGGACAACGAAACAGTTTTTCTTGATATTTCCACTACGAATATCCGGGTTGCAGAGCTTCTCGTCAAACAGAAACGAAAAGTTGTGGTGGTCAGCAATATGATCGATATACTGCAGATCCTTGCAAGAAGTCCTATGATTACCGCCATTGGAACGGGTGGTATCATGTACCGTACGGTAAACGGATTCATGGGGGCCGCAACGATTGAGGTGATCAAGCAGTACAGCTTTGACCGTGCTTTCCTTGGAACCACAGGAATTGATATGACGGATGGTTCTATCACAACCCTGGGTGTTGTGGACGGACTGACAAAAAAATCAGCCATGGAAAGCAGCAGACACAGATATATCGTAATGGAAAGAGACAAGTTTTATTTTAATGATTCTTTCAAGTTTGCGCATTTTGATGATATCAATGGCATCATCACAGATACGGAGCCGGATCCTGCAACGATGCAGGCTCTGGACAATGCGGGAGTGCGTCTGATCTGACAGAACAGTTACCCGGGAAACAACTGAATATCTGTAAAGCATTTTGAACAGTGTTTCTTCTGTGTCTGGCTTAAAAACAATCATTTTTCCCAAATTCCATAAAAATGTTTTCGGAGTGTGGACAATTGTGAAAAATGTCGTTATAATGCAGTGCGCATGGGGATACACTGTTCTCCATGTTTATGACTGTAATAAGTCAGAATTATTATAAATAAAGAGAGGATTAGTCATGATACTGAAGATTGCAGAGGAGAGTACCGCACCGGTACTTATCTGTCCGGAACCGGAAGCTGATATGGACAGAATTGCGGTTAAGGAAGCTTTTTCCAAAGCAGTAAAGGAAGGAGAGAAGGAGGATTTTTCTCTGAACCTTGAAGAATGGATAGAAAGAAAAGGAATCGACAGTCTCAGAGATATAACAGAAGGAATACTGCTGGCTGATTATCAGCCGGCCAGATATCCCGCCCGGCCTGTATCGGAAAGAACGGCAGCGCTTTGTGGAATCAGAGAGAAACAGAAAGCAGAAACAATAATCAGAGAAACAGAAAACATAGTAAAGGGGATCGTATTTGCACGGGATATGACAAATCTGCCGGCAAATATGCTCCGTCCCCTTGATTTTGCCGGAAAAGTGAAAAAACTGATGGAAGGAACCGGGGTTGATGTGGAGATTCTGCCGCGGGAGAGATTGCAGGAGCTGGGAATGAATGCGCTTCTGACGGTTGGCGAGAGCAGTTCTTTTCCGCCGTGTCTAGCAATCCTCCGATATCACGGTGATCCGGACAGTGAAAAGGTTACAGCCCTCGTCGGAAAGGGTGTTACCGTGGACACAGGAGGTTATTGTCTGAAACGCGGCGGAGACAGCATGATGGGAATCAGAGGCGATATGGCCGGAGGAGCTGCTGTGGCAGGCGCGGTCTTTGCCCTTGCTGTCAATCAAGTGAAAGTAAACGTGACAGGACTGATTCCGATGTGTGAGAACAGGCTTTCATCCGGTTCCATGGTGCCTGGGGATGTCATTACTGCTTACGGCGGAAAAACGATCCAGATCGTGAACACCGATGCGGAGGGCAGGCTGATTCTGGCAGATGCGGTGTCCTATGCCGTACTGGCAGAAAAGGCAGATAGAGTGATGGATATTGCAACGCTGACGGGTGCAGCCGTTGCGATCACGGGATTTGGAGCCGCCCCCTGTATGGCAGATGATGAATCATTCTTTCAGGAGTTTGTCAGCGCAGCAGAGATTTCCGGTGAACGGTATCTGAGGCTTCCGATCTATTCGGAGTATGAGAAGCAGATTGTAAGTGATGTGGCTGATCTGAAAAATTCCGGAGGACGGTTTGCAGCTACTATTACGGCAGGGCTTTTTATCCGGTCATTTGCCGGAAAGGCTCCGTGGATGCATCTTGATATTGCCGGAACTGCCTGGGTAGATGCGCCTGTTTATGAGTTTCAGTCAAAAGGAGCGACTGGTGCCGGTGTAACGACTATGTATTATCTGTGCAGCGGAAAGGGAGAATAGATGTGAGAAAGTATGTATTGGAATCCTGCGTTGATTCTGTGGAGTCAGCACTGGCTGCAGCCAGAGGCGGAGCAGATCGGCTTGAACTGTGTGCAAATCTGATTATAGGAGGCACAACTCCGGCCGCAGCACTGTTCCAGGAAATCAGAAAAGTTACTGATATCCGGATTCATGTACTGATTCGGCCGCGATTTGGCGATTTTTGTTATACAGACTATGAATTTAATATGATCCGTGAGGAAGTAAGGATGTTTCGGGAGCTGGGCGCGGAGGGCGCAGTCATAGGTATTCTGAATCCGGACGGGACTTTGAACATGGAGCAGATGGAATGTCTGATGGAAGAGGCAGAAGGGATGTCCGTGACGCTTCACCGTGCATTTGACGTATGCCGCGATCCGATTGCATCGCTGGAGCAGGCAAAAACCCTTGGAATCCGGACGATTCTGACTTCCGGGCAGAAGAATGTCTGTGCCGAGGGAAAGGACCTTCTGAAAACACTGGTGGATAAAGCAGGCGATGATATTGAAATAATGGCAGGCAGCGGCGTCAGTGCTGACGTCATCCGTGAGATTGCTCCCTATACAGGCGTACATGCTTTCCATATGTCCGGAAAAGCGACAATGGACAGTCAGATGGTATATCGGAAAGAGGGAGTCAACATGGGCCTTCCTCTCGTCAGTGAATTTGAAATCTGGCGGACAGAAGAAGAAAAGATCCGGGAAGCCAGAAAGGTTCTGGACAGTTTTTAAGGAGAATGAACATGTTTTTGGAGAAAAGCGCAGGAAGAATAGAAGCAGCTTTTAGCCGGCTCTGCTTTCACCAGCCGGAACTTATGGCAGAGATTCAGGAACAGATAAAGGGATGCTCCCGGGAGGTTGCGTTGTCATTAAAATATCTGTACTGTACCATGCCGTGCAGTGATATGGGAAACTACGGGTTTCCCATTTTCTATGATTATGCATCACACAGTGTGATGCTCTGGAAGAAGTATGCGTACGTTCGAAGTCTTCCGGAAGAACTGTTTTTAAATTATGTACTTTACCATCGCGTAAATGAGGAGGAAATTGACCGGTGCAGGTCTCTCTTTTACGGTGAGCTTCAGAAATACGGCAGAGAAGAACTTCAGGCAGAGGACGACTGGATGACGGGAAAGTCCATGTACGATCTTGCCGTTGAAATTAATTTCTGGTGTGCCGGTGAAGTGACATACCAGAGTTCGGATGACAGAACGGCATCGGCGCGGACCGTATTCGAGTGCGGCCGTGGCCGATGCGGTGAGGAGTCTGTGTTTGCGGTGAACGCACTTCGCAGTGCGGGGCTTCCGGCAAGACAGGTCTATGCGCCGAAATGGTCCCACTGCGATGACAACCATGCGTGGGTGGAGGTATGGACTGATGGAGAGTGGCATTTCCTGGGCGCGTGCGAACCGTATCCTCTGCTGGATCGTGGCTGGTTCAATGCGGCGGCATCGAGGGCCATGATGGTTCACTCCAGATGGTTTGATTTTTCTGCGCCGTCGGATGAACTGCAGGCGGGCAGAAGCGGCATGGTGACCATGCTGAATCAGCTGGACCGGTATACGGATACTGTGCAGCTGGATATCTTCGTGAAGGAGGAAAACGGTGCTCCGGCGGCAGGTGCAGAAGTATCTTTTCTCGTACTGAATTACGGTGAACTGGCTCCCATTGCCGTTTTAAAAACAGATGCCATGGGAAAGGCGTCAATCCGAACGGGATGCGGCGGACTGACGGTGGAAGTGCTCAGCGGGAACCACCGTGCAGAAGCTCAGATTGATACATCACAGGAAAGAAGCCACACTTTTATACTGAGAAATCAGGAGAGGATGACAGACGAAAGGGATACATTCTCTCAGAATGCAGTGCAGGAACACTGGATTCCGTTTGACCAGCACGCACCGTCTGATCAGAGCCGCCCAGCGAAGAAACTGAGTCCGGAAGCGCAGACAGAGTTCGACCGGAAGCTTGCAGCAATGGTGATACACCGTCTGAAAAAGACAGAACGATGGGAAAACGCCGGTGAAACTGAATTCCTGAAACGACGGGAACCGGTCCCGGGACTGCGCCGGAGAATGATAAATCAACTCTCGGCCAAGGATCATCTGGACGTTACATGTGATGTCCTTGAGGAGCATCTTCTGGAATCGATTCCTTATATGAATTGTTATCCGGAGGATATCTTTGACCGTTATGTGATGAATCCGAGAATCGACGATGAAGTTCTGATGAAATGGAGAAAAGCAGTTGGGGAGTCTTTTTCTGCGGAGGAAAAGGAGCGGTTCCGTCAGCAGCCTTCTCTGATCTGGGATGCAGTATGCGGAAGGATAAAAGAACATCCAGGACGTGAGCGCAGTTCCGTTTTCACCACACCTGCAGCCGCCCTGAAACTGGGCGTGGCAGGCATCCGGTCAAAACAGATTCTGTTTGTTGCCATAGCACGTACGCTTGGCATACCGGCACGATTGAATCAGGAGGATCAGACGATGGAATACTGGAAAAACGGGTCGTTCATTCCGGTTTTGCCAGAGGAAAAAAAGGATGCCAGACTGATTCTGACATCCGAAAACAGAAATATTGTCTGGAAATATGCACAGAACTGGACCATCGGCAGGATGAAAAATGGCTCTTATGAGACAATGACGCTTGGCGATGTTGCATGGGAGCAGGGCAAAACGGTTCTCTCTCTGATTCCTGGGAAATACCGGATCCTGACGGCCAACCGTCTGCCAAATGGAAACGTATTTGGTAACAAACTGGAATTCAGCCTTGGGTCCGGGGAGACAAAAGAGGTTTCATTGCAGTTTCGGGAAGCATCTCTGGAGGATATGATCAGTGATTATTCTCTCCCGGATTTTGAAGTGAAGGATGAGACGGGAGCGGGCAGAAGAGCATCGGAACTGGCAGAAAAAGGAAAAACACTGTTCCTCTGGCTGGAGGAGAGCAGAGAACCTACGGAGCATATTCTGAATGAACTGATGGAACGGAGAGAGGAATTCGGAAGGTTTCCGGGCCGTATCGCACTGATGATCCGTTCCGGAGCGGCATTGCAGGATCCGACACTGATGAAATGCCTTCACAGTCTGCCGTCGCTATCCGTATACTATCATGATTTCGGAGAAGAAGCAGAGCTTCTAGCACGCAGCGTCTTTACAGAACCTGAGCGGTGGCCGCTGATTCTGGTGGCTGAGAGGAAAGAACGGGGGTTGACTGCGCTGTACGGCACCAGCGGATACAATGTGGGAACAGGTGATATGGTACTGCGGATTATGAATGCAGAATAGATACAGACGGAAAGGAGACACGTCATGAACATTATTGTAGCAGTTGACAGAAACTGGGGGATCGGATGCAACAACAAACTTCTGGTCAGTATTCCGTCAGATATGAAATTTTTCCGTGAGATGACTACAGGCAATGTGGTAGTTATGGGACGAAAGACGCTGGAGAGTTTTCCCAACGGCCTTCCTCTGAAGAACAGAACGAATATTGTTCTTACCGGAAATCAGGATTACCACGTGAAGGGAGCCATCATCTGCCACACAGTGGAAGAGGTGCTTGAGGAACTGAAAAAATACAGTTCCCGGGATATCTACATCATCGGCGGTGAGAGCATTTACCGTCAGTTCCTGCCTTACTGTGATCTGGCCCACGTGACGAAAATCGATCATGCGTACCAGGCAGATGCATACTTTCCGAATCTCGATGAACTGGAGGACTGGGAAATTACGGCAGACAGTGAGGAACAGACGTATTTTGATCTGGAGTACCGCTTCCTGAAATATGAAAGAAAAAAAGGATAATATCGATGACAGACTCATAATATGAGCCAGGGAAAAATGGACAGAAAGGGGCCGTTGTGGAATAAGTACAAAAGGATTTCTGGTATCCAGGTGTACACATGTCTGAGACATCCGTCCGAACAGAACGGATGTTATCCGTTTGGTGCGGACGGATGTCAGGAAGACAAGGTGAACACCGGATACAGAAATTC
>JAXEBU010000204.1:0-20116 GCA_034093895.1 Candidatus Choladocola sp.
GAAAACGCAGGTCAGCTGCTCACCAACTGCTTTTGCCAGCATGACTGCAGCGACAGAAGAATCTACGCCGCCGGACAGGGCACACAGTACTTTTCCGTTTCCAACCTTCTCACGAATCGCCTTAATTGACTGCTCCACGAAGGAATCCATCTTCCAGTCACCGGCACAGCCGCAGACATTATATACAAAATTGGAAAGCATTTTCTGTCCCTCTTTCGTATGGAGCACTTCCGGATGGAACTGAGTTGCGTACAGCTTCTTCTCCGGATTTTCCATAGCCGCATACGGACAGTTGTCCGTATATGCGCTGGTAACAAAGCCCGGAGCCATCTTTGAAATATAGTCATTATGGCTCATCCAGCAGATCGTTTTTTCCGACACATTTGTGAACAGAGGAGATTTCTGATCCACCGTCACTTCAATTTTTCCATATTCGCGCACAGGTGCTTTTTCCACTTTTCCACCCAGCAGATGCATCATAAGCTGGGAACCGTAGCAGATTCCGAGAATCGGGACACCCATTTCAAAAACTTCTTTCGTATATGTAGGGGCACCGGACTCATAACAGCTGTTCGGGCCGCCTGTAAAAATGATTCCTTTCGGCTGCAATGCCTTGATTTTCTCTATATCGGTTCTGTAAGAATAAATCTCACAATAGACATTACACTCTCTCACACGTCTTGCAATCAGCTGATTGTACTGTCCGCCAAAATCCAGGACTACGACCGTTTCTCTCTTCATTTTTTCTCCTATCCGCGCTCTTTGTCAGACTGCATCCTGTTCTTCCATAAGTTCTGCACCTTCAAAGTATGCCGCTTTTTTCATCTTACTTTCTGATTTTCTGATGATATCTGTTGTTTTTCAGATGCTGTCTATTATAATGTAGCTTTTTCTGCTTGGCAATAAAAATTTCAAATTTCATGGGAGCAGTGCTTCCAGATCCTGTCTGTTCTGCAGTCCTGTGCTGCGGTTTATGCAGGAACCGTCTTTAAAAACGAGTACAGTCGGAATTGACACCACACGATACTGCTGCGCCAGTTCGGGAAGTTCATCTACGTTTATTTTTGCAATATCATAAGAATTATCCGGATCATCCATTTCTTCCAGCAAAGGTGCCATTGCTTTACACGGACCGCACCAGTCTGCATAAAAATCCACCATTACCGTTTTTTCTGCATGCAGTATTTCCTGTTCAAACTGTTCCTGTGATTTTATAAATAACATGTGCATTCTCTCCTTTTCTGTTGTCTGTTTCTGTCACACAGCAGCTGACATGGTCTGCGGTACATACTGCATCACCTTTCAGCCTGCTTCTTAGTATAACCCTTCTGATGTCAATTATGCAAGAAACAGAATGCATGGCACGGAATTTATCTCTGCTGTTGCAGTTTTCCATGGTCGTGTGCTAAGATAGTATGAGCCAGGGGACAATGGACATTATATATAATAAAGGAGTTTTACTGAAATGAATGAAACAGTTTTGTATCTGGAATGCAGTTCCGGGATCAGCGGTGATATGACAGTTGCAGCTCTTCTCGATCTGGGAGCCGACCGTCAGGTTCTGATGGATGCCCTTGAGAGCCTGCCGCTCTCCGGTTATTCCATTGAAATAAAAGAAGTCTTCAAATCTGGCATCCGCGCCTGTGATTTTCATGTAATTCTTGATGCCGGACACGAAAACCACGACCATGATATGGAATACCTTCACGGACATGCAGCACAGAACATCAGACACGGGCAGGACCATCATCACAGTCAGGAACACGATCTCGGGCAGGATCATCATCACAGCCAGGAACACAATCTCGGGCAGGAACACAGTCACCATCATGATCATCACGCAGATGCCCGCAACCTGAATGATATTATCAGTATTATTCAGAGCGGAACACTTTCGGACGGAGCACAGGAACTGGCGATCCGCATTTTCCGTATTCTGGCCGAAGCGGAAGCTTCTGTTCATGGAACTACAATCGAAAAAATACATTTTCATGAAGTCGGAGCCGTCGATTCCATTGTGGATATTGTATCTGCTGCCGTCTGTATCGACAATCTCCATCCGGACCGGATTGTCGTCTCTCCTCTGACGGACGGCAGGGGCCAGATCCGCTGTCAGCACGGACTGATTCCTGTTCCGGTGCCAGCCGTTACCGCAATCGCAGCTGCTCACAGCCTTTCTCTGAAAATTTCAGATATTGACGGAGAACTGGTAACACCTACAGGAGCCGCCATTGCTGCTGCCGTCCAGTCCCGCGATACGCTTCCTGAAGAATTTCAGATTATAAAGACCGGGCTGGGAGCCGGAAAGCGTTCCTATGCCACCACCGGTCTGCTGCGTGCCATGCTGCTGCGTATTCCGGAATCTGACACCAGCGATACCATCCTGACGCTGGAAACAAATGTGGATGACTGCACAGGAGAAGCGCTGTCCTTTACCATGCAGCTTCTGATGGATGCCGGAGCTCTCGACGTATTTTATCAGCCTATTTATATGAAAAAGAACCGGCCTGCCTGTCTGCTGAAGGTCATATGCGAACCGCAGCTCAGGTCCCGGATGGAATCCATCATTTTCCGGAACACAACCACCATCGGTATCCGTGTTCAGAAAATGCAGCGAACCAAGCTGAAAAGACGGATTCTTGCAATCGAAACGCCATGGGGAATGGCAGATGTGAAATGCTGTACGCATGGAAACGAAACGTATTATTATCCGGAAAATGACAGTATCTGCCGCCTCGCGCTTTTACATGAAATCGGATTTCCGGAAATGTACAGTATGGTACAGTCTTACGCAAGAGAAAAGGAAATAGAATTATTATGAACCATTCAGAAATTGAAACGGAACTGACCAGTGATGAATTGATCTCAGAGCATTTATCTGTTAAATTCGAAAAACTGAAAGAATACTTTGAAGCCTTTCAGGAAGAAGGCATCTGCATTGCATACTCCGGCGGCGTGGACAGCACACTGCTGCTAAAGACAGCAGCTGACGTTTCCGGCCGGCCTGTTCTGGCGGTCATTCTGGAAACGCAGCTTCACCCGCATTCCGATACGGAAGCTGCATGCCGGTTGGCAGCAGCCTACGGGGCCGGATACGAAGTCATCCGGGTGGATGAATTTCAGAACCCGGATATTCTTCAGAATCCGGTCAATCGCTGCTATCTGTGCAAACATATGCTTTTTTCCCGTCTGAAGGAACTTGCCTTTTCCAGAGGGTTCCGTGCTGTTTTTGACGGCACCAACAAGGACGATGAAAAGGAATACCGGCCGGGTATGAAAGTATTGCGGGAGCTGAACATCAAAAGCCCGCTTCTTGAGCTTGGTATTACGAAACGGGAAGTGCGGCTGCTCTCCGAAAGGCTGCAGCTTCCAACGGCCCATGTTCCATCCACTCCCTGTCTTGCCACGCGGCTGCCCTACGGCGCTTATCTTGACAGAGCACTGCTGCAGAAGCTTCATAAAGGGGAGGAGCTGCTTCGTGATATGGGATTCTACAATGTGCGTCTTCGTTTTCATGATCCGGTCCTCCGGATTGAACTGGACACGGACGCTTTCCCGGATCTTCTGGAACACCGGGAAACCATTGTTGATAGCCTGAAAGCCCTGGGCTTTTCCTACCTTACACTGGATCTGGAAGGATTCCGCAGCGGAAGCATGGATATCAACACAGCATCGCAGAATCAGGCCTGATCCGCACAGCTATTCAACAACACACTTCCATTCTGCCAGCAGCCGGTCCAGCGAATACGATGCATTGGCCGGGCTGGTGGAGGGAAGTCCTGTGATCTCTCTTCCGCAGCTTTTTTTCTGAAAACGGTCAAATAACTTTTTTGCTGTACCTCCGTTTGCATAGATTTTTGCGATGTCACTATTGTTCAGAATTCTGTTCAGATCCGCAGGTACCACATTCCGGATGCTGCTGTCACTGGATCCGATAATCTCGCATTCTGCAATCACATCCCAGACGGCAATCCCGTTTTCCAGAAGCATTCGCTTCTTTTCTTCCATCGTTTCCGGAACGGGATATCCCGTGAGTCCCGCAATCACCTTCCAGAACCGGTTCTGCGGATGGCCATAGTAAAACTGCTGTTCCCTTGATTTTACAGAGGGAAAACTGCCAAGAATCAGCACTCTGCTGTCCTGATCAAAGACAGGTTCAAATTCATGCCTGACTTTTACATACTCTCCCATTTTTATCAAAACCCTTCATTTTTTCTCATCCTGCGCAGCTCGGCACGCTTTTTGCCCGCTTCCCACTCAATCTGCTGCGTCACACCTTCCACAATCAGCCCCGGAACCTCCTGCGGATGCTGATTCTGGTCCGTTCCGACCATCACAAAATACGCTCTGTTTATCATGGTACGCATGCCATTCAGAGCTTCCGCGTACGTGTCAATCCGAACCTCCATGGAGGATCTTCCCACGTAAGTCAGACGCCCGATCAAAACAATCGTGTCATTTACTTTTGCCCCGGCTTTAAAATACATGTTGTCCACAGCCACCGTCACAACATTCATTTCCGCATGGCGTTTCGCAACTATTCCGGCCGCTTCATCAATCCACGCAAGGAGCTGCCCGCCGAACAGATATCCTGCGGCATTCAGGCAGCGCGGCATCAGAAGGTGCGACTGCTCCACCATGGAATCTTCCACGCGTTTCATCTTTCTTTCCGGCATTTTCCAAGTCTCCTTTTCACTTCTTTTCGTTCAGTCAAAAGCCATTTTTCATTTCTGTTATCCGGCAATTGTCCTTCTTTTATTATATATTATAGATCTTTCTTTCCTTTTGTAAAGCACTCACCCTCAGGAACATACTTTTCCCGCCGTTATTTCTATGATAATATGAATACAGCAGGATGCATCTGAAAAACAGATATAAGGAGAAGAAAACAAAATGAACTTTCCAGATAACTATTTCCTGAGAGGAAAGAACAAAGGATATAATCAGAATCTCACCGGAAAAGTGGGATTCGTCTATATTCTGGTATCAGATCCACAGAGCAACTGGAAAAACCGGCACGAAACAGATCAGTGCGTCAGAATCATCAAACGGGCATCTCAGTTTTTGATGAAAAAAGCAGCCGAACAGCATGTGAATCTTGAGATACGAGATTTCATCATGAAAGCCCGGGCAGATTATTTGATCCATTATAATACTCCGTACGGATGGCACAACGATGTTGTCCGAAGTATGAACCGCTCGTGCCTCCGTGAACTGCAGAATGAGATCAAAAATAAAATGAATCTGAAAGAAGTGGCAGTGATTTTTCTGTTTCATCGCACAGAGCGGTCTTTTGCGCACCATGTCACAACGAATCTTTCGGAGGATGAATTTGCAGTTGTTTTTGCACCGGATCAGGAGGCAACCATCTGTCACGAAATCCTCCATCTCTTTGGTGCCATTGACTACTACTATATTGATCGCGTAATCAAAGCCGCCAGACAGTATCTGGGCAGCAGCATTATGCTCTCCGCATCCCCTTCTGAAGCAATCGATGACTTTACCATGTTTCTGATCGGATGGCGCAACCATCTTACGCCGAACGCTTCCGCATTTCTTCAGGCAGCGGGATACGTCTCTGATGCTGAGTTACGGTCCGCTGTAGATGCTCAGGTCAAAGACGGTTACGGAAGAATCACTTATCCCAACGGAACTGTGTATGAGGGAACTCTGAAGCACGGGGTTCCCGACGGCCGTGGAACGTATACGTATCCAGGCGGAAACAAATATACCGGTGAGATCCGCGCTTCCTATTTGCACGGCAGAGGCAAAATGATTTATGCCGACGGAAACACTTATGACGGTGAATGGGAAAACTCTGTCATGAAAGGCCGCGGTGTCCTGACGTACAATAACGGTGGGTATTACGTCGGTGAATTTGCTGATAACACCTTCAACGGTTACGGCGAATATCATCCGCCTTTCGGAAGAGTTCAGAAAGGAACCTGGAAAAACGGAAAACTGATTTAAAAATACGGTTCCTGTGCTCTGAAAAGGATACTTTCAAATGAAACATCCTCTTTTCAAAACACAGGAACCGCAGATATCTTTTACCTTCTGATGTACTGTTCTTTCACTCTTATCTGTGTTCCAGATGCAGATACTTTTCCCGTGTGGCCAGTCCGCCGCGGATATGGCGCTCCTGCTTGTTGATATCCAGTACCTTCCTCACTTCTGACGCAAGAGATGGGTTGATCAGAAGCAAACGTTCTGTGACATCTTTATGTACCGTACTCTTGCTTATTCTGAATTTCTTTGCCGCATCACGCACCGTCGTACCGTGCTCAATAATATAATCTGCAATACAAAGTACACGCTCTTCTATGTAATCTTTCAAGGAACTTCCCCCGGAAAGCCTGTTTTTACAGTGTATGCAAAAGAGTCAGTGTGTATGTGCGGAAGCATTTTTCTGCCGTATACCAAAACTCTACGAAGCGTTTCTTGTTACGGCCTTCGCTGTCGGCTATAATATGCTGAGAAAGGAGGGTGCCTTATGGATTATGCGAAAACAGGAAATCTGATCTGCCGGTTGCGGAAAGAGAACCACATGACTCAGCTGCAGCTGGCAGAAAAAATGAACATCAGCGACAAGACGGTCTCCAAATGGGAACGGGGTGTGGGATGTCCTGATGTATCACTGCTTGCACAGTTATCAGATATTTTTAAAGTGGACATTGAACGACTGCTTTCCGGAGAGCTGCAGATAAACGACAGTGCATCCGGAAATCTGAAAAACATGCATTTTTATGTATGTCCGGACTGCGGCAACCTGATTACATCCATGACCTCCGCAGCAGTCTCCTGCTGCGGCAAAAAGCTCCAGATGATCAGGCTCCGGAAAGCGGATGACAGCGAAAAACTGTCTGTTGAAATCATCGAAAATGAGTACTTCATTTCCAGCGACCATGAGATGAGCAGAAATCATTATATTTCTTTCGTCGGCCTGCTGACAGGTGATTGTATGATGCTGCGAAAACAGTATCCGGAATGGGATCTCCAGTTACGCATACCGGTGTTTGCCCACGGGAAACTGTTCTGGTACTGTACACAGCACGGTTTTTTCTGGCAGAACGTCTGATGAAGATGCAGAACAGCTGCAAAAAGTGTTCCGCCGTCACTCTGACCGCAGTGCTTTTACAGGATCACTTTTTGCTGCTTTTCTGGAGGGAATCAGCCCTCCCATCAGCGTCAGAACGATACTCAGTGCAATCAGTATGGCTGCCGAAACGTACGGCAGCGAAGCATTGATATCACTGGTACCTGCCAGGGAATGAATCACCATATTTCCCGGGATCAGAAGCAGCAGTGTCAGGCCGATACCGATCAGTCCGGCACACAGACCGATAATAAAGGTTTCCGCATTGAATACCTGCGAAATATTTCGTTTTGAGGCTCCGATGGCACGCAGAATTCCGATCTCCTTATTTCGCTCCAGAACGCTGATATAAGTGATTACACCAATCATGATGGAAGATACCACCAGGGAAATCGCCACAAAGGCCACCAGCACATAGCTGATAATCTCCACTATCTTTGTGACGGAACTCATCAGCGTCCCAACAAAATCTGTATAAGTGATCACTTTTTCTTCTGCGTTATTCTGCTCCATCTGGTAATTATAATTGTCCAGAATATGCAGAATTTCTGCCTTACTCTCAAAATCCACAGGATAAATATCGATGGCTCCCGGTTTTTCCAGATCTGCATAACCCAGTTTTTTCAGATTGTTATCATAGGAAGCATCCTCGTAGGAAATCAGAGACATCAACAGTTCTGAAAGCTCATCTTCATCCATATTCATCTGAATGGCATCCATGAACAGTTCAGGATCAATCTTCATGGCATCTTCCATCTGCTGACTGAACTGACCCATTGCTCCCTGCAGCGCACTGCTCATATTTGCCGTAATCTGAACCATAACCTGCTGCAGCGCACTCTGCATACCGGTGCTGATATTTTTCACCATTTTCTCCATAGCCTTTTCCAGTTCAGCACCAAGCTGCTCGGAAATCTGATTCATACTGGCTGCAATCTGTTTCTGAATCTCCTGTCCCATTGTTTCCGCATACGCATTCATGATCTGTTTCATATACGACTGCATCATATCAGTAAACTGTTTTTCCAGCTGCTCTGTATTGATCACAGACGCAATACTCTCCCCAATGATTTTCTGGCCCGCATCCGACTTCAGATATTCCATGAAATAGTCCCCCAGATTGGAAAGATCCGGAAGCGTATTGGCCTTTGCATATTCCTGATACCCATTCACCACATCTTTTATTATGATTTCCTGTATCTGTTCCGGAGATATCTGAAAGCTGACACCGTTTCTGATGATATTTTCCGCCTCCTGGGTGATCTTCTGCTGCACCTCCCGGGATGTCAGATACGCAAGTACGCTGTCTATACCGGGCTCCGTTATACTGTGCTCCGTCAGATAGCTCTGAAATCCGGCAACAAGCCCGGCCACAATTCCCAGAACCTGTTCATTTGAGACAGAGACTGTAACGCCTGAGCGCATCAGCTCTGTAATATCCTGATACAGCTTCTGCTGCACCTCCTGAGAAGAAAGATAGCTCATGAAGCTGTCCTGAACACGGGAGAGATCTGCCTCCGGTTTGTCTTTGATGCTTTCCTGAAATCCTTTCAGTATATTTCCAAAGATTCTCTGCAGATCCTCTTCTGTGACAGAAAGCTGCAGACTCTTCATCAGTTCTTCCTTATTTATTTCAGGACCGGCCGGAAGATCCACCTGCAGCTTATCCATATCCATCATCTCTTCCGGATTCAGCTGAATATCTTCCGGTTTTATAATCTGAGAAAGATCCGGCATGCTGCCTTCCATATTCAGGTTCAGATTCGGCATCGAAATATTCATTCCGGACAGATCCAGACCGGACAAGTCAAGCGAAAACATGCTCTCGTCCATTCCGAAAGACTCTCTGAGCGCATCTTCATCAATTTCAAAGAGCGACTCCAGATCAAATTTATTCTCTGTTTCATCTTCCCCGAAGGGTTCTCCTGTAAACACGTTCTTATCCGGCTGCGCAAGCTGATCCTGTACAATCCTGCTTTCTTTGGACTGTTCAATGATATGCTGCGTCAGCTTCTGTGTATATCCGATGCCGGTATTCAGCATATTGGCCGCTGAGCCCTCCGCCGGCTGTACGATGCCCACAATCACCAGATCTTCTCCCGCTTTAACCAGCTGTCTCATATAAGCTTTATCATCGGACTTATCCTTCCAGACATGGTACTCCTCATCGTATTCATAATAATCTGTACTGTTTACCAGCTTAAATGCAGTTCCCAGAATTTCATCGCAGGAATAGGCGCGGATGTCTGTCGGCGTTTCCACATTTTCCTCCTCTGCAAACTGACGGATCATTTCATCCAGCTCCGCCGCATCGCGCAGTCCCAGCGTATAGAGCAGAAAATCGCTGATATTTCCTCCCTGTGTCAGTACAAGAACACATTCGTTATACTGTTCCGGCCACTTTCCTGCTTTCACTTCGTACTGATCCTGATACAGTTCCGGATTTCCGGGCATCTCAAAAAAAACATCCGTACTCATGGCCATAGCCATCAGACTGTTGGATCCGACAGAAGAACCAAGTCCGAGAGACGAAAAAGACTTGTCCGGATTCACCTGCCTGATTTTGTTTCCGTCAACCGTATAAATCTGCGGTGCCACCTGATAAGAATACTCAACAGAATTTACATATTGCTCAATCCCGCTCTCACCGCTTTCCAGATACTGCTTCAGTGATTCCAGGTCATTGGAATCCATTTTTGAAAACATATTCGTGATCATTTTTGAAACACCGATCTGATCAGGCTCTTTTTCTTCCTGACTTTCTGCAGCTCCGACCATCATGGAAGCCAGGTCAAGACCAGTGCTGCTGATCTGCACCGGATACTCGGATAAGGTTTCTTCTTCCATCGTATGAATATATGTGTTTACACCGTTGGATATGGACAGAATCAGGGCAATACCGATAATACCGATGGAACCGGCAAAGGAGGTCAGAAGCGTCCTCGCTTTCTTCGTACGCAGATTGTTGAAGCTCAATGACAGTGCAGTACGAAAAGACATGGATGCTTTTCCCATGTTTTCGTGCAGCGGAGCTTCCATCCCTTTTTCATCCACCTCAAAAGGATCAGAATCTGATATGATTTCTCCGTCTTTCAGATTGACAATACGGGTGGCATAAATCTCAGCCAGCTCCGGATTGTGAGTGACCATGACAACCAGCCGTTCCTTTGCCACTTCTTTCAGAAGTTCCATTACCTGTACACTGGTATCACTGTCCAGCGCTCCCGTGGGTTCATCCGCCAGAAGAATATCGGGATCGTTGACAAGTGCCCGGGCAATGGCAACACGCTGCATCTGTCCGCCCGACATCTGGTTCGGTTTCTTGTGAAGCTGTGCACCAAGGCCCACCTTCTCCAGAGCTTCTTTCGCCCGTCTTCGCCGCTCTGTTCTGGAGATACCGGAGATTGTCAGCGCCAGCTCTACGTTGGAAAGTACGGTCTGATGAGGAATCAGATTGTAGCTCTGAAAAACGAAACCAATCGTATGGTTCCGGTAAGAATCCCAGTCTCTGTCTTTGTATTTTTTTGTGGAAATACCATTGATAATCAGATCACCGCTGTCATAACGATCCAGCCCGCCGATAATATTCAGCAGTGTCGTCTTTCCGGAACCACTGGGGCCGAGAATTGCAACAAACTCATTTTCCCGCAGATTCAGGCTGACTCCGTCCAGTGCCTTCTGGACCATATTTCCGGTTCTGTACTCTTTTCTGATCTGTTTGATCTGAAGCATAGCTGTCCTGCCTCCCATATACTGCAAAGTCAAGCGGATATTCATTAATTTTCATCATAGATATATTCTATTTTATTACCACTTTAAATCAATCCACCCTTTAATGCAATCTTTATTTGCATTTTATGTGGCCAGACAATATAATGAAATCAGCTGATACCATAAAAAAGAAAGGAATTTTCGATATGAATATTTTTGATTTCAGAGCGTACACCCAGGGGGCCGACTGGGAAGAAGTACGCATGCATCGAAAGCCGCGACAGCCCAGAGCTCCGAAAGGAAATCCATTCACACGGGTGCTGTTCAGTATTCTGATCACGCTGATATTCGGAGGCATTTATTTTTATATTGAACTCCCGGCTCTGAATTTCCGAAACGAAGGCTTCTACAGTTTTCTCATTATTCTCTGCGTCGTATTCTCGATTTCCATGATACTGCTGCAGGGCTTCCGTTCCGATTCTGTGATGGAGTATATCCACTATACACGGAAGAAACTGATCGTACCTTTTGGCATTGTTATACTGGCCATCGTTGTGATGCTGGTCGGTTCCGCAGCAGGTTGGGTACTGTTCCGCGCCAAAAGCTATTCTTCCCTGATGCCCGTCACTTCCGGTGACTTCGCCTCGGAAGTATCCGAGATCGGCTGGAACCAGATTCCGCTTCTCGATGAAGATTCCGCCAACAATCTGGCCAACCGGAAGCTTGGTGAGCTCAGCGATCTCGTCAGCCAGTTTGAAGTGGATGGTGCATCCGCTCAGATCAATTACAAAGGAAATCCGGTTCGTGTAAATTATCTGAATTACAGTGATTTCTTTAAATGGTGGAACAACCGCAGTGCAGGTATCCCGGCCTATATCCGGATTGACATGCGCAGCCAGGAAGTGGAGGTAGTCCGTCTCCAGGAGGGAATCAAGTATTCACCGTCAGAGTATTTCAATCGAAACCTGATGCGACATCTGCGCTTCCATTATCCGACACTCATGTTCGATGATGTGAATTTTGAAATTGATGACGAAGGAACGCCCTACTGGATCGCTTCCGTTCTGACGAAACGAATCGGCCTCTTCAGCGGATCGGATATTAAAGGTGCCGTTCTCGTCAATGCCGTCACAGGAGAAATGCAGTACTACGCTATTGAAGATGTACCTTCCTGGGTAGACAGAGTATTCTCTTCCGATTTGATTGTGGAACAGTATGATTATTACGGTAAATATCATAACGGTTTCCTGAATTCCATTTTCGGTCAGAAAGACTGTACCGAAACCACGGACGGATTCAACTTCATTGCCCAGGATGATGATGTATGGCTGTATACCGGTATCACTTCTGTAACGGGTGACCGCGGAAACATCGGTTTTATTCTGGTGAACCAGCGAACGAAAGAAGCACGCTACTATTCCTGCGCCGGTGCAGAGGAATACTCTGCAGCGTCATCGGCTGAGGGAGCCGTTCAGCAGTTCAATTACCGTGCTACCTTCCCGCTGCTGCTGAATATTTCAGACCAGCCTACGTATTTCATGGCATTGAAGGACGCAGCCGGACTGGTTAAGATGTATGCAATGGTAAATGTACAGCAGTATCAGCTGGTTGCCACCGGTAATACCGTCTCCGACTGCCAGCAGAAATACCACGCACTTCTGGTGGAGAATCAGATTCTGACAGATGAAGATGCGCAAAAGACTGACCCGGATCTTGAGCTGCTCACAGTTTCCGGAAAGATCGGAGAAATTCGATCTGCCACCATCGACGGAAATACCATTTATTATATTCGCCTGGAAAAGGAAAAAGTATACTATACGGTAAGTGCAAAGGATCATCCCATGGCAGTTATTCTGAATGTCGGTGACCAGGTAAAGATCTCCTGTTATGAATCAGACGAATCACTGATTGAAGCAGCTGATCTGCAGATGATAGGATAAAGAGTAAAACACGTATCTGTCCTCATATGGCAGATACAGTAAAAAAACAGGGGTGTGTCGCAAAATAACTGATTACTCAGTCGTGGAGCGGCACTCCCCTGTTTTTGTCATAATTTGAATTTTGCAAAACAATGCTGTTTGTCAGTGAAATAAAAATCTGATTCCGATCTTCCATTGCTTTTACAAAATATGTAACTTCGTCAATATCCGTATCAGACATTTCAATATCTTTATGGAAAATCTCCTACTTTTCATTATGATTACGCAGATTCCTGTGAGAAAAGATCTGACGTTGCTGAATCCCACTGCATCCGCAATCCGGGCAATGGACATCAGATTCGTCCGAAGCAGATGCAGACTCTGTGCAACACGATAATCCTCCAGATACTGTGAAACTGTTCTTCCAGTCATTTTTTTTAAAAAACGGCAGCAGTTTTCCCTTATGACCGGGCCAGTCTGATCCAGACCGAAACCGCAAATCTTCTGGTGTGTGCGCTGATGCTTCTGTGTTGCAAAACGATTGCTGCAACTCTTTAGCTTGCATATTCTCCTCCTCTGTAGTAGGATAGTAGAAAGCTTTCTATTTTCCAGAATCCGGGGGAGGTAAACGTGAATAATTCATCCATACCTTCAAAAGAGAACAGTATGATCAGAAAAATTGCTGATTTTATCGGAAAAGATACCAGTTCTTCCGAGGAATCAAAAGCACTTCTGCTTGTTGTCCGTGTACTTCTGCTCACTGTAATCGCATACTTTACACTGAATATACTGATCTGCAGTCTGGCACTCTCGTTTTCATACAGGGCAATGATTTTTTATGCTGTTTTTCTTGCAGTATTTGCCGGGATATTTTTCATTTCCTATTATCGAACCTTTACCGCCTTATGTATGTTCTACTTCGGAATGGTTGTCTGGATTATATCCATACTTGTATTCTTCGGATGGAATAACGGTGTACAGCACTTTCTGATTGTGCTTCTCGTTTTGTTTTTCTTTTCCTGCTACGAGCATTATCTGCTGAAAATTCTGTTTGCAACCGCTATCTGTGTACTGCGTCTGCTGCTGTTTTATCGCTTTCAGGCCGGTGAACCTTTATGGTATCTGACAGAAACGGCAAACACTGTTCTCCAGATACTCAATTCCATTACCATTTTCTGGTGTATCTCTCTCATCTGTTTTGTTTTCAGCAAAAACAGCCAGCAGATGGAGCGGACACTGAAGGAATACAATATTCAGCTTCAGCAGCAGGCCAACACGGATATGCTTACGGGGCTTTACAATCGCAGAAAGGCAATGAGCTTTCTTACTGAGCTTTCATCCGATGAGAATCCGGACAAGATATTCAGTCTCTGTATCTGTGATATCGATTTTTTCAAACACATCAACGATCAGTTCGGCCATGATCTCGGTGATCTTGTTCTGCAGAAGCTTGCAGAGCTGTTTCTCTCAGAGAAGGGAAAAGACGATTTTGTTGCACGGTGGGGAGGAGAAGAATTTCTCCTTGTCTTTCCGGGCTGCTGTACAGAAAAGGCACTGGAAAAGCTGAATCGTCTCAGAGGAAAACTGAAGCAGGTTCAGATTGATACAGAATCCGGTCCGCTCGCAGTCACCATGACCTTCGGACTGGCTGAATACAGTCATTCTCTCGGACTGAATGCCACGATCAAGGAAGCTGACCGGAGACTGTACATTGGAAAAGAACTGGGACGCGACAGAATTATTTATGAAATATTAAGATAAGAATGAGAACTGAGGGCTGTTCAGAATGCCTGTTTTCCTGTATAATAGGCGGAGTGTTCTAAAGAACAAGTACTGCGGAATACACATCAAATAAAAAGGAGATAATGAATGAGTACTTATCTGATCGTATTTTTAATATCCATGGTGCCTCTGATTGAACTCCGTGGAGCGATTCCCTATGCCATACTGGGAGGACTTCCCGTACTGCCCTCGTACATCATTGCCATCATCGGCAACATGCTGCCCGTGCCTGTAATCTATCTGTTTGCACGGAAGGTGCTCATCTGGGGAAAGGATAAACCGGGAATCGGCAGGTTTTTCACTTTCTGTCTCGAAAAAGGGGAAAAAGGCGGAAAGAAGCTGCAGGCGAAGGCGGGACGCGGACTCTTCGTTGCACTGCTGCTCTTCGTCGGTATCCCGCTTCCGGGTACAGGCGCATGGACCGGTACACTGGCAGCCAGCCTGCTGGATATGGATTTCAAATCCAGCGTCATCGCTGTCATGCTCGGCGTTCTGCTGGCCGGCATCATAATGGGAGCTGCCAGCGCAGGTCTTCTGGGCGCGCTCGGTGCGGTATTCAGCTAATTACTGTCTGCGGATGCTTCGCACAGGTATCATCGAATGATATCCTGCAGTGCCTGTTCCAGCGCTGCAACTGATTTCTGTACATTTTTGTGGCCCACATTCACCGTAATGTGGGCATATTTTTCATAAAGGGGTACCCGTTCCTTGTAAAGATCCAAAAGTGTCTGTCCCGGCCGGAATACTACGCCGCGTTTCGTCAGATCCCCCAACCGCTCTTCCAGAATGGCACAGCTTACTTTCAGGTATATGACAGTACCGATACTTCTGAGATGTTCCATGGCCTTCTGCCCATACACCACACTTCCGCCGGTGGCAATAACACAGCGATCTGCTTCAATCCGGCTGTTCACACGCTCTTCAATCCGGTTGAAGCCATCCGTTCCCTCCGTCTCCATAATCTGCCACAGCAGTTTTCCTTCTTCTTTCTGAATCAGAAGATCCGAATCCAGAAAATCATATCCAAGCACCTTGGCAAGTACGATACCGATGGTACTCTTTCCGGCACCGGGCATCCCGATTAATATTACATTACTCATAAGTACACGCTCTCCTATTCATTTTGTTCTGTGTTTCTCACTCTGTCGCTGCACCAGCACATCCATTCTGCGATAAACCGTAAAATACATTGTAATAAAACAGGCCAGACCGCCTGTGACATTCGATACGGGTTCAGCCAGAAAAACTCCTGCCACCGAATCGCGCATCATGCGCGGCAGAAGCAGTGTCAGAGGAAGTACAATCACAACTTTACGAAACAGTGAAAAAAATACAGCCTGTTTTGATCTGCCCAGGGAAACATACACCGACTGTCCGGCAAACTGAAACAGCATAAAAATAAAACCTGCAAAATACAGATGTACCGACCTGATACCATAGCGAATCATATCCGTATTCGCAGTAAACAGCGCCAGAAAAGGCTTCGGAAACAGAGCAAGGATCATCCATGCAGCCACCGTATAAATACCGCCTGCTGCCGTCATAAAACGGATTCCCCTGCGCACCCGTTCTGTCTTTCCGGCACCGAAGTTGAAACCAAGCACCGGCTGTGCCCCACTGGTAATCCCTGATACAGGCAGACTCAGAATCTCCCGGATGGAGTTGAGAATTGTCATAATCCCGACATACAGATCCCCACCGTAAATACTGAGCATGGCATTGCAGGCGATCTGTGCGATGCAGTTTGTTGCCGACATGATAAAACCGGACATTCCCAGTGATACAATATCACGGACAAGTCTGCCTTCCAGAACAAAATACTTTTTCCGAAGACGAAGAATTGCCTTTTTCCCCCGCAGAAAAGAAAGTACCCAGACAGCCGATATTATCTGCGCTGCCACCGTTGCAATGGCAGCCCCTTCAATTCCCATATGAAAGCCAAAAATCAGTACGGGATCGAGAATCAGATTGATCACCGCTCCCAGGAGTGTCGTCCCCATTGCAATTTTGGGAAAGCCCTGAGAAGTGATAAAATTATTCATTCCGTTTCCCATCATAAAAAAGACAGTCCCCAGCAGGTAGATGGACAGATATGTATTTGCATAAGGCCACGTTGCATCACTGGCTCCCAGCAGATACAGCATAGGCCGCTTTACGGCAAAGCAGAAACCAATCATGACAAAAGACGTAAAGAAGAGAAGGACTGCGGAATTTCCCATGATTTTCTCGGCTTCTTCTTTCCTTCCCGCTCCTCTTGCGATGGAACAGAGGGGAGCCCCGCCCATCCCGAACAGATTCGTAAAAGCACTGATCAGTGACACGACAGGAAACACCAGTCCGATTCCGGTCAGCGCCATTCCGTTTTCACCCGGCAGGTGGCCGATGTAGATTCGGTCCACCACGTTGTACAGAAGTTGCAGAATCTGGGCAATCATCAGCGGCACTGCCTGGTTCATAATATGCCTGCTTACACTTCCTTCTGAAAAATCATGCTCCATTTTTCCGCCTCCCGGATGTTTCTTTTATATTTTATGAGCTGCCCGACAAATGAGCCTGCCGTCGTTTTTCCATGTTCGCACTCTCATAATCGACGAAACACGAGCAATTGGCTCATTTTATTATCATACCGCGGTTTTTCTGATGCCGCAAGTCCCAAACTGCCCCGTGACAAATCCCCCGATACCTGCTACACTGGATGAAGAAAATGCAGATGTCATAAGAGGAAGGGAGTCCCCCGGACAGCTGCAGCGAATGATTGAAGTGAGGTGGTTTCATGTCCGTTATCTTTCATATTGATGTTAATTCTGCGTATTTAAGCTGGAGCGCCATCGAAAAACTGAAAACAGATCCCGGAACTGACCTCCGGACGATTCCGTCTATCATCGGCGGAGATGAAAAGAGCCGCCACGGTATCGTGCTGGCAAAGTCGATTCCTGCAAAGAAATTCGGGATCCGCACAGGTGAGCCAGTAGCATCCGCACTGCGGAAATGTCCTTTTCTGACCATTGTGCCTCCCTCTCATGACCTGTACCACCGCCGCAGTGCAGAGATGATGGAGCTGCTCCATTCGTATACTTCCGACATCGAGCAGGTATCCATCGATGAATGTTATATGGCCTTTGCACCCATCAGCCATCTTTTTTCTTCCGCCATTGCTGCCGCAGAAGATATAAAAGGCCGCATCTGCAGCGAACTGGGATTTACAGTAAATATCGGCATTGCACCGAACAAGCTTCTCGCCAAAATGGCCAGCGATTTTGAAAAACCTGACAGGATCCACACGCTTTTTCCGGATGAAATTCCGGCCAAAATGTGGCCCCTTCCCGTCGGTGAATTATACATGGTGGGAAAAAGCAGCGCACTCCGTCTGCAGCAGCTCGGCATCCGGACCATCGGAGAACTGGCCCATACGGATCCCGATTTCCTGCGGCTTCACTTCAAAAGCCACGGACAGCTGATGTGGGAGTACGCAAACGGAATCGATGATTCCCCGCTGAATCCGGACAATCATGATCTGAAAGGAATCGGCAACTCCACCACGCTCAGTGCAGACGTAACAACAGTCAGAGAGGCCCGATCCATTCTTCTGAAGCTTGCAGATCAGGTGTCCGGCAGACTGCGGAATGCACACCAGCTGGCCTGTACCGTCTGCGTGGAAATCAAATACAGCAGTTTCCGCACCTGCTCCAGACAGACACAGCTGGATGTACCGACTGCCACCTCTGCCCTGCTCTTCGACTGCGCATGCCGTCTGTTTGAAGAGCTCTGGAACGGCAGCCCCATCCGGCTTCTCGGTATTCGCACCTCAAAGCTTGTACCGGAAGACGCACCCGTTCAGCTGTCTCTGTTTGATTCTTCCGGTCCGCTCTCTCTGGAACCGTCTCCCGCGGAAAACACAGAACAGCCGAAGAAGAAACCGGATTATGAAAAACAGAAACGCCTTGACCGGGCTATGGATCAGATCCGGAAAAAATACGGAGAGGATGCTGTGGTTCGCGGTTCATCTCTGATTTTTCCGCCGTGAAAATGTGACAATTTATCTTGACACAGTGGAAAAGCAGGTTTAAACTACAAATAATTCAGGTATATAAACAAAGGAAGGAATGTGGATTATGGAAAAGAAAAACATTGACTGGGCAAATCTCGGATTTGGTTATATTCCGACAGACAAAAGATTTGTTTCAAATTATAAAAACGGAGCATGGGATGAGGGTGAACTGATTTCCGATCCCACAGTTACGATTTCCGAGTGTGCAGGAGTTCTTCAGTATGCGCAGACGTGTTTCGAAGGTATGAAAGCGTATACCACAGAGGACGGCCACATTGTAACGTTCCGCCCGGATCTGAACGCAGAGCGTATGGAATCCTCCTGTAAGAGACTGGAGATGCCGGTATTTCCGAAGGATCGTTTCGTGGATGCCATTCTTCAGACTGTTGCTGCAAATGAAGCATACGTACCGCCTTACGGTTCCGGTGCCACACTGTACATCCGTCCGTATATGTTCGGAAGTGATGCGGTAATCGGAGTAAAACCGGCAACTGAGTATCAGTTCCGTGTCTTCACCACACCGGTAGGTCCCTACTTCAAAGGCGGAGTAAAGCCTCTGACTATCCGTGTCTGCGATTATGACCGTGCAGCACCACACGGAACAGGCCACATCAAAGCCGGTCTGAACTACGCAATGAGCCTTTACGCAATCATGGATGCGCATCGTCAGGGTTACGATGAGAATATGTATCTTGATGCCGCTACCAGAACAAAGGTTGAGGAGACAGGCGGAGCAAACTTCCTCTTCGTGACAAAGGACAACAAAGTTGTCACACCGAAATCAAACAGCATCCTGCCGTCCATCACACGCCGTTCTCTTCTCGTTGTTGCAAAGGATTATCTTGGTCTGGAAGTAGAAGAACGCGAAGTATACTTCGATGAAGTGAAGGATTTCGCTGAGTGCGGTCTCTGCGGAACTGCGGCTGTTATCTCTCCTGTTGGAAAGATCGTGGATCACGGCAATGAGATCTGTCTCCCCAGCGGAATGACAGAGATGGGACCGATAACGAAGAAACTGTACGATACACTGACCGGTATCCAGATGGGAAGACTGGAAGCACCGGAAGGCTGGATCAGAGTCATCAAATAAGCCATTTCATTCCGGAATTATATAACAATATAACAATAAAAACAAAAGATATGAACTGTGTATAACAGTCAGGGGCTGCTGCAGAATAAGTCCGGAGGAATTTCTGCAGCAGCCCCTTTTCCATCATGCGCACACTCTGCTACAGTGATGCAAACAGACTGCAGCCCTTCTTTTTCAAACGGAAGTAAAGTACAGCGCACAAAGCCAGCGTTACTGTCACGAAGATGCTCATATACCCCACAAAGCCTAGTTTCCAGCCATTCATCAGCAGAAAGCCTGCACACAGCAGGGCGGTGTACGCAAAGCCACTAAAAAGCGTGATCATTACACAGGCGCTCTGCTTTATGGGTGTGATCTCACTCGTCCAGCTGAGGTTTGGCATTTTCAGCCCCAAAAACAGCCCGAACAGGGCGGAAATCAGCACAAATGACAGCGGAACAAGTACTGCCAGAAGCAGCTCTGAAAGAGTA
>JAXEBU010000205.1:0-2291 GCA_034093895.1 Candidatus Choladocola sp.
ATATCATCAAAATCCTGATTTTCTCCTACCATACCCCAGATAAATGTGTAATTTCTGGAACCACTTCCGGCATGAATAGACCAGCTCGGTGAAATTACCGCCTGCTCATTGCGCACAACGATATGTCTTGTCTCTGTGGGCTCTCCCATGTAGTGCATAACAAAAGCATCATCCGGCATATCAAAATACAGATATACTTCCATTCTTCTGTCATGGGTATGGCACGGCATAGTATTCCATACACTTCCCGGTTCCAGACTGGTCATTCCCATCTCAAGCTGACAGCTTTCTACCTGACCCGGAAGAATATATTTACAGATGGTACGATGGTTAGAATCCTCCAGAGAACCCAGCTCTACTTTATTTTCATCTTTAATAATCACAACACCTTCTTCGGCTGTTCCTTCTCTCTTGATCAGAACTGTCGGATAAGAAGCATGTGCCGGTGCGCTGTTCATATAAAATTTTGCCGGATTCTGCTCCTCTACGCTTGCAAATGAAATGTCTTTTGCGCCCATTCCAATGTACATTCCTTCTTTGTGAGCAACTGTATATTCTTTTCCGTCGATTGTGATCACACCGGTTCCGCCGATGTTAATAACACCCATCTCTCTTCTTTCCAGAAAATATTTTGCACGCAGTTCTTCTCCGGCTTTCAGTACCAGAGTTTCCTTTACAGGCATAATGCCTCCGGTGATAATACGGTCAATATGACTGTAAACCAGACGGATCTCATCTGCCGGAAACAGATTGGAAATCAAAAATTCTTCTCTCAGTCGTTCTGTTGTATAATGTTTCACGTCTCTTGGTGAAACTGCTGTTCTTAATTCCATATTCGTATCCCTCTTTCAATTATTTTGGCTGTTTTCCGATATATGCAAGGATTCCGCCATCCACATACAAAATCTGTCCGTTTACAAAATCAGAAGCGTCAGACGCCAGGAAAATAGCAGGTCCCATCAGGTCTTCCGGTGTTCCCCATCTTGCTGCCGGTGTTTTTGCCACGATGAACTGATCAAACGGGTGGCGACTTCCATCCGGCTGAATCTCACGAAGCGGTGCTGTCTGCGGTGTTGCGATATAACCAGGTCCGATTCCGTTACACTGGATATTGTATTCACCATATTCTGCACAGATATTTTTGGTCAGCATCTTCAGACCACCTTTTGCTGCTGCATAAGCAGATACGGTCTCACGTCCAAGTTCACTCATCATAGAGCAGATGTTGATGATCTTACCATGTCCCTTTTCAATCATACCCGGCAGTACAGCTTTCGATACGATAAAAGGTGCATTCAGGTCAATATCCACTACCTGACGGAACTCCTCCACACTCATCTCTGTCATAGGAATACGCTTAATAATTCCTGCATTATTTACCAGAATATCGATCACACCCAGATCTTCCTTAATGGCTGCCACCATATTCTTAACCTGCTCTTCAACTGTCACATCACAGATATAACCTTTTGCCTCGATTCCCTTAGCTGCATAATCCTCCAGTGCTTTATCCAGATGTTTCTGATCACGGCAGTTAAATGCAATCTTTGCACCTGCCTGTGCATATGCTTCCGCAATCGCAAATCCGATTCCATAAGCACCGCCCGTTACCAATGCAACCTTACCTTCCAGTGAAAAACTGTTTAATACACTCATTGAAAAAACCTCCTTTATAATCTGTTTCCCATTTGCTGATTCTATTCTAACACAGTCATAATTCCATTTTCTTGTGTTTTATTCCTTAAAATCTTGCAAATTTTCTTATCTTAGTTTGTATAAGAAATAAAAATCTTGAGGCTGATACTTTATTGGGTACACGAAGCAAAAAACGGGCTCAACCTCGGTTGGCAAACGGAATCTTTCCTTGGTGGGTCTATACAAAATTTTTGCGTCACCAGAGCCACTTTTTTTCCTTATATTTGTGAAAAAACATCTTATATGCACCCTTTTTGTATAGAGACTTTTATCATTTCCATTTTGTATCGTGTGTCAGTGTGTCGAAGATAAAGTAGTCCGTTTTAAAAGCATTGGAGAAAGTGAGCCTGAAGATCCAGCGCTTACGGAGACTTAGGCGCGACGGCGTTCCGGAGCGTCTTATGTCGGAGTTAGCGATTAGCTGAAGGAGAACGGCCTGCTTCTAAAACGCACTACTTTACCTTCGGCACACCCCTAAATTTCAAAATTTGTATATGAAAAAAGGATCAGAGAAAACTTCCCTAATCCTTTTTCGCATTGACGAACCGGGTATATTCCGGCATCCAGACCAGATTCACAGTACCGATCGGACCGTT
>JAXEBU010000206.1:0-3782 GCA_034093895.1 Candidatus Choladocola sp.
TGGTGCTGGGATGAGATGGTTCAGAGAGACATGGACAAGAATGTATCCTGGGATAATGCAGCAAAGCAGTACAAGGATCTGTATCTGGAACTGGCAAGATAAAACAGACGCGTCATAAAAAAGAAAAGGCTGACACCGAATGTCCGGAAGAAACTCACAGATTTCTCCGGAATGTTCGGTGTCGGCCTTCTTTTATTTCTGTATTGTTCTGCAGTGCCGTTTCAGCGCTGCAGTTCTTCAATCAATGCTTTCAGTCTGCTGCGGATTTTCGTTTTGTGAATTCCGTCATACCCCTGTTTTTCGGCAATGCGAAGAAGATATTCCCGCAAAGCCAGTACGATTTCGGGACGTCTGAATTCCATCATGATTACTGGCGCATGAGTGCGTATCATAAGTGCAAGCCCGTCCTCGTTTACAATCAGGTTGTATTCTGGATGTGGTTTTTCATTGTACGGCAAAAAATAGTAATTCGGGTATTCATCCATCAGGCGGAGAATGTTTTTCAGATGGAGAATATACGTTTCCGGAGTATAGCACGGATGGAGTTCAGAGGTTTTGAAAACAGAGGCGATGGGAACTGTTTCGCTGCGTATTTCTTTCGCAGATGCCAGGTAGCACATATCGATGTATGGACCCATTTCCAGCCGTTTTTCAAAATGTGGCAGCTCTTTCAGATACATCTGAAATGTATTTTTCCATTTCGGATTCTCAGCTTTATGGATACACTGCCCGAGCATTTGTTCCGGCAGTGTATTTACAGAAAGCGGAGATACCATCTGAATCGTATCCCCCTTTCTGGAGAAGATATCCTGAAAACAGGGAAAGAATTCTTCTGTATCCCTGTGGACAATCAGAGCCTCGTGGCAAAGGGCAAGATATTGCTGAAACTGTTCTGTATAGCAGTGAACCAGTTCCGGATCAGTTGATACCAACGTCACAGTGGTCTCACAGTTGGATCCCATTCCGAAGGAAGCCTGAATAAAGTGATCAGGAACCAGAATGGAGGAGTAGCGGAGCATGTTATCACGAAGCCTCGGATAATAATATATTTTCATATTTCCCGTACTGTACATGGGAAGCCAGAAACTGAGACTCTCTGTATAGCGGTTTGTGTTGCTGATTGATGGAAGTATCTGATGGAAGGTAAATCCGCGGCGCAGTGTTTTCAGAGCATTGGTCTGCAGTTCTTTTGCCAGCAGATAGTCGGACAGAAGCCAGTCAAGATCATTGCCCATGGAAAGATATACCGAACAGGGGCTGACAGAATCCATGATCATTTTTGATATACAACGTGTGGATTCCCGGAGACCGTCCTTTCCGTAATAAAAAGTGGTTTCCCCCTTCAGTACAGGTGCCGGCTCGGCCGAAAAAAAGGGCTCCGGATCAATGGGTGTCTGGCTGAAGCTTTCTACAAACTGGTCTACCGCATCGATATCTCCCTGAAGCCATCGTTCCAGATGACCGGCTACTGCTTTTACCGGAAGTGCAGACTTCAGAACAGTGATTCCAAGCATTTCCGCCAGTGCATTCCGTTGATAATCTGCGGTACAGCGTCCGGCGAAAAAAAGTGCAATCTGCCGGATACGTTCCTTATCGTGGGGCTTTTTTCGTTTTCCGGAACGGAGGAGGCTGATCAGTGAAGGATCTACAGAAATACCTTCTGCCAGATCTTTGTTCGAAGTCTGTGTGATCTGCATAAGAAAAATCAGTTTGTCTTTAAATGGCATAAACATCATCCTTTTACATAAAATGAATACTGTCAATTTAAATTATATGTCATTTTTTGTGACATTTCAAGGAGATCACTTGCATTTTTTGATCATATAGTATAGTATAATAGAGATAATATCTTTACAAAAGTAAAATTAATTTTGTCAGATATGATAAATATTGTGATTATTGTTTGATTTTGAATAACATTTATTATTACAGACTACGTTTCCGAGCGTGGGGGGGGGGGCCCGGGAATCCGCATTTTTGATTAACTGCATATGGGCAGAAGCGATAAATGTGGATGAGATATGGACTGCTTTGATCGGAAAGTCAACATCAGGCAGGGAGGAGAAAGGCAATGAAAAAACAGAAGATTCTGATTGTGGATGATTCGAAGATGAATCGTGAAATTCTGTCCAGTATTCTGGAAGAGTCCTATCAGATTCTGGAAGCGGAAAACGGACTGCAGGCGATTGAGATTCTTGGAAAAAGTGCGCAGGATTTTTCGCTGATTCTTCTGGATATTGTTATGCCTGAATGTGACGGGTACGGAGTACTGTCCTTTATGAGTGAGTCCCGGATTCTGGATGATATTCCTGTAGTTGTGATCTCATCCGAAACGGATCAGACTTTTATTTCAAAGGCATGTGATATGGGTGCGGTGGATTTTATCAGCCGCCCTTTTCGTTCCAGTATAGTAAAACGTCGTGTGAAGAACACAATTACATTATATGAGAAGCAGCGAAGGCTGGCAGAGATTATTGCAGATGAGATTTATGAGAAAACGAAGAGTTATGATCTGATGGTATCTGTACTCAGCCAGGTAGTGGAATTCCGTAACCAGGAGAGCGGGCTTCATGTAATGCATATCAGAGCTTTTTCAGAGATGCTGGCTGAACATCTGATGAAACAGACCTCCCGTTATGGTCTGACAGCGAAGGATGTCCAGCTGATTGGAATGGCATCGGCACTTCATGATATCGGAAAAATTACAATCCCTGATTTAATATTGAACAAACCGGACAGTCTTGCGCCGGAAGAATTTGAAATTATGAAAACGCATGCTGCAAAAGGCGCGGAAATGCTGGAACAGCTGTCGTCGTATCAGGAAGATCCGCTGATTTCCATGGCACGCGATATCTGCAGGTATCATCACGAGCGCTATGACGGAAAAGGGTATCCGGACGGGCTGGTGGGGGATGCAATCCCCGTTTCCGCTCAGATCGTTTCCATAGCAGATGTGTACGATGCGCTGACGAGTGAACGCTGCTATAAAAAAGCGTATTCCCATGAAACTGCCATACAGATGATACAAAACGGAGCGTGCGGAGCGTTTAATCCGGTGTTGCTGAAATGTCTGACGGAGATTGCAGATCAGCTTCCGGGTACAATGTCAGAAAATATATTTGAAATGAGAGAAAGACAGGAACTGGCTCAGCTGACAGATAAACTTTCCAATCATGAAGAGCTGACCGTATCAGCCCTTCTGATCCGACGTCTGCAGTTTGAACAGTCCAGAGCGGATTACTTTGAAGCGGCTGCAAGTAACAGAACTTTTGTGTACCGAAATAATCCACCCATGTTGATGCTGTCTCACGACAGTGCGCAGACGCTCGGATTAAAAGAAGTACTGTCAGATACTTCCTGTGATGAAACGTTTTGTCAGTACGCCGGCGTTTCTCCGGAGGAGTGGCATCGGAAGCAGCTGCAGGCCTCTCCCGAGCATCCTGACTTTATTGTGGAAGGTCATCTGAGGGAGAATGAACAGGAGAGAGACTGCTGTCTCCTCTGCCATACGGTGTGGATCCCAGGCAAAGTTCCGCATTCTCTGGGAACCATGGGAATGATTCAGATCCGTTAGTACGGTTTGGAAAAGTGAAAGCAGCAGCTGCCTTGTATACAGAGGTAAATGAGAAGAAAAAGGAGAGAAAGTTTGAAACAAATAAGTAGAAGACAGCCAAGAAATAAAGGGCATAGCGAACAAACCATCTTTCGGTGGCTTAAAAATTAAATATTGATACAGCACCTAATCAGGTAACAGGAACAGCATCATCTTTGATGACATATCC
>JAXEBU010000207.1:0-4980 GCA_034093895.1 Candidatus Choladocola sp.
CCCAGACTATGCTGGGACGCGACGGAAAATGCCACAGAGAAGAGATTCACGGACGCCACGATCCCATTATTGTATCCAGAGCAGCCGTTGTTGTGGAAGCCATGACAGCACTGACACTGACTGACCATCTGCTGATTGCCATGTCATCCCGGATGGACAACCTGATTAAAGTGTACGGAACATCGCGCTGATAAAAGGCTGCTGCAGAGATTCGTTTTCCGGATTTCTGCAGCAGCCTTTATTCACCTTTGTTATTCGATTTTTGAGATCAGAATACAGTTTGGCGTGTCCACCTTCACCGGACGGCCTTTCATTACAATCAGTCCCTTTTCATAATCTATGGTAAAGAAACGGATCTCATTCGTCTCATGATTGAGCACCACCAGTGTCTTTTCCCCCGGAAACACATCTATGTCCTTCGGATAATCACCGCTGACCGGCAGACAGCACAATCTTGTGAGAAGACCTGTTTCCTGGTCTATCCGGTAAATAGCCACCGTATTCTCTCCTGCTGTTGAAGCATACAGATACTTCCCGCTGGGTGAAATTTTCATACCGCAGCAGGCACTTCCTCTTGAATCAGGATCTCTCACCGTGGAGATTTCCTGGATTTTTTCGAAATCCGGAGATTTTCCCGACCCGTCATACGTGTAAACACAGATTTCATTCGTCAGCTCACAGTTAATGTATGCAAACCTTCCATCCCTGCTGAAGGCAAGAAGCCGCGGACCGGAATCCAGCTTACAGCGGAGAATATCAAACAGATTCAGTTTTCCGCTCTTTTCATTTACCTTATACAGCTTGACCTGGTCAATTCCGTTGTCCACTGCGCACAGATATTTGTCATCCGGAGTAGGAATCACGCAGCTGACATGAGGGCGGAAATTGCGCTCTGCCACACTGCCGAGACCTTTGTGGAAAATTCCGTCCATAATAGAGCCGAGACGTCCGTCTCTGTGGGTGTGAACCACCGTCACTTTACCGTCATGATAGCCTCCTACGTAGAGGAACCGTCCATTTCTGTCTGTGGAGAGATAGCATCCTCTCATACCGTCTATGCCCACCTTGTTGATCGGCTCCAGGCCTCCGTCCGGCAGAATCTTCAGCACCTCCACCCCTTCATCCGCTATGGAATAAAGATACTTTCCGTTGTATGACTTCGTCATATGTGACGCATTGTTTACGGGAACCACCTCCCGCTCGGTCATGATTCCATCCTCTATATCAATATCATAAACATGGATTCCGATGCTGCTTCCATGGGTATAAGTCCCCACATATGCAACGTATTTTTCCTGTCCTTCCATACCTGAACCTCCTGTCTCCCGGTCATCCTGCAGTCTCTGCCTGCGTGCAGCCAATACACACTGCCGTTTCACTGCGCAGCTTTGATAAATCATAACACAGATATGAATCTTTGTTAAGTAAAATACATGAAAAACTTTCGAAAAATGTATTGACACAACTGTCATATAGAGTATAATCAGTCTTAATGCTTGTTTAGTAAAAGTAAACTTTTTGTTTATATTCACTGTGTTCCCGGAAGATTGGAGATTACATTATGCAAATCGGAACGAAACTGAAAGAACTCCGTATCGCCAAAAACCTGACGCAGGAGGAACTGGCAGACCGCGCCGAGCTTTCCAAGGGTTTTATCTCCCAGCTTGAACGCGACCTTACCTCTCCGTCTATCGCCACGCTCGTCGATATCCTGCAGTGCCTCGGTACCGACCTGCAGGAATTTTTCAGTGCACCTGAAGAGGAACAGATCGTATTCCATGATCAGGATTATTTTGAAAAAATTGATACGGAGCTGAAAAATAAAATTGAATGGATTATTCCAAACGCACAGAAAAACATTATGGAACCGATCCGGCTTACGCTGGAACCGGGAGGATCCACGTACCCCGATATCCCTCACGAGGGAGAAGAATTCGGTTATGTACTCCACGGCAGTATCACCATTCATCTCGGCAAACGGGTGTACAAAGCAAAAAAAGGAGAATCCTTTTATTTCAGCGCAAATACGCAGCACTACATTACAGCAAACGGAAAGACAGGTGCAGAGCTGATCTGGGTCAGCACTCCCCCGAATTTCTGACAGGAGGAACGAATGAGTAATAAACTGATTGATCTGGTGGGAATTACCAAATCTTTTGACGGTGTGACCGTTCTTGACGATCTGAATCTTTATATCCGCGAAAATGAATTTCTTACGCTGCTGGGTCCCAGTGGCTGCGGCAAAACAACTACGCTCCGTATTATCGGCGGTTTTGAGAACCCGGATAAAGGATCCGTTATTTTCAACGGAACTGATATTACTCATCTTCCGCCGAACAAGCGTCAGCTGAATACGGTATTCCAGAAATACGCCCTTTTCACCCATATGACGATTGCGGAAAACATCGCATTCGGGCTGAAAATCAAAAAGAAATCAAAAGCGTATATTGATGACAAGATCAAATACGCTTTAAAGCTTGTCAATCTGGAAGGATATGAGAACAGGATGCCGGATTCCCTGAGCGGCGGTCAGCAGCAGCGTATCGCCATCGCACGTGCCATCGTCAATGAACCGAAGGTTCTGCTTCTCGATGAGCCCCTCGGTGCCCTCGACCTGAAGCTCCGCCAGGATATGCAGTACGAACTGATCCGACTGAAAAACGAACTTGGCATTACCTTCATATACGTCACTCACGATCAGGAAGAGGCGCTGACCATGTCTGATACCATTGTGGTCATGAACCAGGGATATATCCAGCAGATCGGTACTCCGGAGGACATCTACAATGAACCTCAGAACGCTTTCGTGGCTGATTTTATCGGTGACAGCAACATCATCAGCGGCACGATGCTGGAGGACAGGCTGGTGGAAATTCTGGGAGCCAGGTTCCCCTGTGTGGATGAAGGCTTCGGACGCAACACGCCGGTGGATGTCGTGATCCGTCCCGAAGATATCGATCTGCTTGCTCCGGAGCAGGGAACGATTCAGGGCGTGGTCACCCACCTGATCTTCAAGGGCGTACATTATGAGATGGAAGTCACAGCCAACGGCTTTGAATGGCTGGTTCACAGTACCGATCTTTTCCCGGTTGGAACAAAGGTGGGCATTCACGTGGATCCCTTCGATATCCAGATCATGAACAAACCGGAATCTGAAGATGAGGAGGCGGTTCCCGTTGATGAGTAAAGGAAAAACAAAATGGCTGCTCTCCGGTCCTTTTCTCGTATGGACGGTGGCATTCATTGCAATCCCTCTGGCTATTATCGTATATTACGGTCTCACGACAGCCGAAGGACGGTTCACCCTGGCCAATCTTGCCGAAATGGGAAAACCGGAAAATGTCAAGGCCCTCGTGTATGCACTGATTCTCTCACTGATCAGCACCGTAATCTGCCTTGTCATGGCATATCCGCTGGCCATGATTCTGTGTAATATGGAGTTCAATGCCAACGGTCTGATCGTAATGATTTTTATCATTCCCATGTGGATGAACTTTCTGCTGCGTACACTGGCGTGGCAGACACTGCTGGAGAAAAACGGTGTCATCAATATGCTGCTTGAATTCCTGCATCTGCCGACGCTGAATATTATCAACACACCGTACGCCATCGTTCTGGGCATGGTTTATAACTTTCTGCCCTTCATGCTGCTGCCGATTTACAACAGCCTGATAAAGATCGACAAAAATGTAATCAATGCAGCCAGAGATCTGGGAGCCAACGGAAGGCAGACCTTTTTTCATATTACATTTCCGCTCAGTCTGCCGGGTGTAATCAGCGGAATTACCATGGTATTCGTTCCGGCACTGACCACCTTCGTCATCAGCGATCTGCTGGGCGGCGCCAAGATCCTCCTGATCGGTAATGTGATCGAACAGAAATTCAAACAGGGAAGCAACTGGAATGTGGGCAGCGGACTCTCTCTCGTTCTGATGATCTTCATTCTGATCAGCATGGCCATCATGCATAAATACGATAAAGACGGAGAGGGGGTTGCATTCTGATGCGGAATTTTTTCCGGAAGTTTTATCTCATTTTTATTTTTGTGCTTCTGTACGCACCGATTGTGACACTGATTGTACTCTCCTTCAATGCTTCGAAAACAAGGGCTAAATGGGGCGGATTCTCTCTGAAATGGTACAGCGCGCTCTTTAAAAACGATCAGATTCTGCAGGCACTGTACAATACCCTGCTGATTGCGGTGCTGTCCGCTCTGATTGCAACGCTGATCGGAACCATGGCGTCCATTGCCCTGAATTCCATGAGAAACCGTACCAGAACCTTCTGGATGAGCCTCGCCAACATTCCCATGCTGAATGCAGAGATCGTCACCGGTATTTCTCTGATGCTTCTGTTCATTGCCGCGGGAAATCTGCTTTCCTGTGTGGGGCTTTCCGTTGAATTCGGTTTCTGGACGATTCTGATCGGCCACATCACCTTCAATCTGCCCTACGTGGTGTTAAGTGTCATGCCGAAGCTGAAGCAGGTCAACATGTCAACGTATGAGGCTGCGCTCGACATCGGCGCTTCACCGCTGTACGCCTTTTTTAAAGTAATCCTGCCGGATATTATGCCAGGCGTTCTCTCCGGCTTTCTGCTGTCCTTTACAATGTCTCTGGATGATTTCATTATCACCCATTTCGTAAAAGGACCGGGATTTGATACACTTTCAACCAAAATTTATACGGAGGTCCGCAAGGGAATCAAGCCGGAAATGTATGCGCTGTCGACGCTGATGTTCGTCACGGTGCTGCTGCTTCTGCTCCTTGTGAACTACAAACCGAAACCCAAAAGCAGCAAGGCTGCAAAAGCTTAAAGATAGATACCTGGAAGGAGAAAAAGTTTGAAACTAAGAGGTAGCGGATAGAGTATAAATTTGAGCATCACAAATAAGCCATCATATGGTGGATGAAAATAGAATATTAACGCAACACCTAATCAAGAAACAGGTAAAGGATCATCTTTGATGAGATAACCTCG
>JAXEBU010000208.1:0-16649 GCA_034093895.1 Candidatus Choladocola sp.
CTCACCTCTACGTGTTCTGTAGTGTGTCAGTCTTATAAAAGAATTGTATCAGAAGGAAGATAGAATAGAAAAGCGAAAGTCAGCCAACATGTTTCATGACGCATTGGTGCCTTTCGCAGAAAGGCGGATTATAAAAATGAACAAAAAAATGGTAAGTGCACTTCTGTGTGCAACGATGGTTCTCGGCTGTGCAACAACTGCATTTGCAGGCTCTGCAGACGGCAAGAAAGTGGCAATCGTAACAAAAGCAGCAGGAAACCCGTTCAATGAGAAGGTTGCAGAAGGTTTCCAGGAAGTAGTTGAGGCAGAAGGCGGAGAAGCAGTCGTTCAGCATCCGGAATCCGCTACAGCTGATGCGCAGATCACAGTAATCCAGTCTCTGATTTCTCAGGGTGTTGACTCTATCTGTATCGCAGCAAATGATATGAACGCTCTTCAGGCAGCTCTGGAAGATGCGATGGCAGAAGGCATCAAGGTTTGTACTGTTGACTCAGCTACAAACGCAGACAGCCGTATGATCCACGTAAACCAGGCAGGTATTGACCAGATCGGCCAGGCTCTGATCGATGCTGTATACGATATCGCAGGCGGCGAAGGCCAGTATGCAATTCTGTCCGCTACCTCTCAGGCAGCAAACCAGAATGCATGGATTGAGTCCATGAAGACAATCGCAGAGAGCGACGAGAAATACAGCAAACTGGAACTGGTGGAAGTTGCTTACGGTGATGACGAACTGCAGAAATCAACAGACCAGACACAGGCTCTTCTTCAGAAATATCCGGATCTGAAGGTTGTATGTGCTCCGACAACGGTTGGTATCGCAGCTGCTGCAAAAGTTCTTCAGGATGCAGGTTCTCCTGTAAAACTGACAGGTCTTGGACTTCCGTCTGAGATGGCTGAGTACATCGGCGATGACGATGCTCACTCCTGCCCGTACATGTTCCTGTGGAACCCGATTGACCTTGGACGTCTCGGTGCTTACACATCAATCGCTCTTGTAAACGAAGAAACCACAGGTGCAGAAGGTGAAACCTTCACAGCAGGTGACTTCGGTGAGTACACAGTTGTGGCAGCATCTGACGGAGGAACAGAAATTATCCTTGGCGCTCCGTTCAAATTTGATGCGTCCAACATCGACGAGTGGAAAGAAGTATACTAAGAATTACCGAAACAGACAGATACAGAGTTTTGGACAGGAGCTGCCGCAGGGCAGCTCCTGTTTTGTGGACAAATGGACATAAAATACATGCAGGCATGTATTTTATGTCCATTTGTCCTTTGGCTCATATAATAATAGGGAATAAAGAAATCAGAGGGAAATTATGAACGATTATAATAGAACCCGGAACCGCGGAATGTGCAGCAGCTGGAGTGTGCAGCAGGATACGGCGATGACGAACAAAACCAGCTGCAGACCTGTCTGCCGCAGTGCGTTTATGCGGGCAGAAGAAATTGAACGGGAACGGGCCGCAAGCGGCTGGAACCCGTATGCAGGCGAGGAGGAGAATCCGCAGGAGGAACAGATGGCCGGTATGGATGGCAGAATGACGCGTGAATGGGTGGAAAGGCGTCAGATGAATGACTGGCAGACGAATAACTGGCGGATGGATGACCGGTGCAGGCCTTATTATCAGATGCCTGATTATGCACAGGTTCTGGAAGACATGAAAATGACGGAGCGGGAGTTCCGGAAGCTTCAGACCATGTATCCGGAAACGGCAAAAATGCTGCTGCCCTATGTGGAGGATGCCTGTGACAGGATGGAATACGAGGGAAGCCCCATGTTTGATGAGTATCCGGATCAGACCACGATCCTGCGGATTCAGGATCGTATTCTGGAACAGGTGAAGGATCGCATTCCTGCAGAAGAGGAGGAAGCACAGGAACAGACGGATATGGTTACCATGCAGTTTCAGGGACGCCGCAGAGTACCACCGGGACGACGAAGAATGGAGGAACTGATCCGGGTGCTTCTGCTGCAGGAAATGCATCACAGAAGGTGCCGTCACCGAGGCTGCAGACGGGGATACTGAGAAGAATTCCAAAAGCACATGGCTGGGGCTGTTGCAGAATAAGTGCCAAGGGATGTCCGGAAGACAAGGTGAACACCGGATACAGAAATTCCTGAACATTATTCTGCAATGACTCCATTTTATTTTTACTTGTTCAATTGATACAGGAATAGTATACTGATACCGTAACGGTCGGGAAATGGCCAGGTGCAGCATGTCCTGGTGACTGTGCTTTATGCAGAAGAAGACGGGAGAATCAGATGGAAGAACTGAAAGCATTACTGGAAACCATATTGAACGAAGAACTGCTTCACATTGTGCTGAGCGGACAGAAGTCAAAAGAAGCTCCGGTGAAGATAAAGATCAGGCCGCTGGGAGGCAGGGATGGCCTGCTGTTTCAGGCTGCACTCTGGGACGGGAAAAAAGAATTTCACAGAAATTACAGCAGGGAAGACCTGATTTCGGCAGTGCCTGCCTGGATGAGCAGAGATTACAGACAACTTCAGGCGGATACGACAAAGCTGTCCGTGACAGTGCTGGTAAGCAAAAAAGGCAAGGTAACGATCCGCAGGAGAACGTGTGAAACGGAACGCAGAAAGGCAGACTTAAGCCACAACAGAGCAAAACGGTATCTTCTGGAGGAGGGGGAGCCGGTTCCGTTCCTTGTGAAACTGGGGGTGATGACGCCGGAGGGAAAGGTAGTACGGGCGAAGTACGACAAATTCCGTCAGATTAACCGGTTTCTGGAATTTATTGAGGATATCTGTCCCGTTCTGGATCGGAACAGAGAGCTGACGATGATTGATTTCGGCTGCGGCAAATCGTATCTGACGTTTGCGATGTATTACTATCTTCATGAACGGAAAGGATTTGACCTCAGAATTATCGGACTGGATCTGAAGGAGGATGTCATCGAACACTGCAGTGAGCTGGCGGAAGAATTTGGCTATGAAAAGCTTCATTTCCTCTGCGGTGACATTGCACAGTATCACGGTGTCAGTCAGGTGGATCTTGTGGTGACGCTGCATGCCTGTGATACGGCCACCGATTATGCACTTGCCAGAGCGGTGGAGTGGAATGCAAAAGCGATTCTTTCCGTTCCCTGCTGTCAGCACGAACTGAACGGACAAATGCATAGCGAAATTCTGCAGCCTGTGTTAAAATATGGGTTAATCAGAGAGCGGATGGCTGCTCTTGTAACGGACGGACTTCGCGCTTCTCTTCTGGAAGAAGCGGGATATCACGTACAGGTACTGGAATTCATTGACATGGAACATACACCGAAAAATATTCTGCTTCGGGCTGTGAAACAGGAAAAAAAGACATCCGGTAAATACGGCGGCGATGCGCTGCACCAGTGTATGGACTTTCTGCATGTCAGTCCCACGCTGGATGTTTTGCTGGCACAGATGCGGAAATAATCAAACATAACGGGAGAACAGAAATAATTATGCGGGAAAAACTATCGACAGTAAAAAACATACTGGTGCATATCGTTGTACTGCTGCTGATTTTTGTCGGATCAGTAATCGGATTTGCGCGGTGGATCAATCAGACCACTCCGGTGACCTCTCAGGCAATGGAGAATTCTACGTTTCCTCTGGTCTATATGAGAAATGACGGTGTGAATTACAACTGTCTGCACGGTTATGCGTATGAAATGGATGTGAATTATATCCGTGATACAGTAACGGTGCTTCCGGAAGATCATCAGCTTGACATCCAGATTCAGCAGTTTGATGCGTATGTGGAAGAGGTATCCTATGAGGTGCTGACGCTGGACGGAAGCCAGTCTCTGGAAAACACCAGGGTGATTAAACTGGAGGAGGAGAATAATTGTCTCAATGCAACTCTTCAGATTCAGAACCATATGCTTCTGGAGCAGGAGTATATTCTGAAGCTGCATGTGACAGCAGGTGGCCGGGATATCTACTATTATACGAGGCTGCTGCTGGAGGACGGCCTTCATCTCGACACGTATCTTGACTTTGTCACGGGATTTTATGATAAATGTGTCAATAAATCAGAATCAGCTCTGGGTACTGTGGTAGAACCGGATGAAACGACGGGAACGTCAAAAACGCTTGCCAGAATGAATATTCATGATACGGTATCCCAGCTGATGTGGGGCGATCTGAATCCGCTGATTTACTATAAACCTACGCCAAGCCTGGTGGATATCAACGGAACTACGGCCTCCTTTGTGCTGGATTACAGAATTTCCGCTGTAAACAGCGAGGGTGTGACAGAAATATACAATGTAAAGGAGTTCTACCGTCTCCGCTATACCGATACCCGTGTTTTCCTTCTGGATTTTACGAGAAGTACCGAGGAGGTTTTCAATACGGGCAAAAATGTACTGGAGAAAAAGGGCATTAATCTCGGCATCTGCGACGGTGAGATTGAATACAGATTTTCACCGAGTAAAAAAACAGTGGCTTTTGTACAGGAAAATGAACTGTGGACATACAGAATCAACAGCGGGAAAATGACGCGCGTATTTGGTTTTCCGCAGCAGGAAAATATGGATTACCGTGATTTCTATGATAAGAACAATATCCGGATTCTGCGGATGGATAATTCGGGAAATATCTGGTATGCGGTATCCGGTTATATGAACCGCGGAAAACATGAGGGAGAAAACGGGATTTCCATATACTATTATGAAGAAGCTTCCGCGACCTCCGAGGAGATTCTGTTTGTACAGACGATGGAAGCTTACGATACACTGAAGCTGGACATTGACTCTCTTGCCTATGTTACGGATGACCAGCAGGACTGCTATATTCTTCTGGAAGGTATTGTGTACAGAATTGATCTGAACACGCGGGAGTATGAGCGCGTGATAGACGGAGTAAACAATGGCTGCTATATCAGTTCTGAGTCAAACAGATATTTCAGCTGGCTGAAAGAAGGATGCCGCTATAATTCCCAGACCATGTACACCATGGATTTTGAGACGGGAAGCGTCAGAGAAATCTCCTGTGGCAGTGATGAGCGCATTCGTCCGGTGGCGTATATGGGAGAGGATCTCGTTTACGGAAAAGCGCTTGTTTCGGATATTGACATTTCTCATGAGGGAAATGAGAAATTCCCCATGTATCAGCTGACAATTGTGGATGAGCAGGGAGAAGAGATCAAGACGTACGGTCAGTCCGGCATATATATTATGGATGTGGAAAAGATGGATAATATGCTGAAACTGACGAGAGTAACAAAGACAGGCGGAGTGTATACGGAGACAACGGAAGACAGTATTGTGAGTACGAATACGGAAGAGGATGTTGTATACGGTATTTCCACGAAAGAATCTTCTGTCAAACAGACTGAAATTCTGCTCCGTACAGGTACCACCATAACAGACACAGACCCTCAGATCGTAACGGGTAAATTCCTGATGCATGAAGGCTCCAGAACGATTCAGATTGTACCGAATACAGACCGTGAAAAGCTGTATTACGTGTATGCGGAGGGAAGCATGGAGAGCTGCTGGCCCACTGCGGCAGAAGCGATCCGCAGAGCGGATGAAAAGGTGGGCGTAGTGATCAATGATGAGAAAGAATTTGTCTGGGAGAGAGGAAATAAAGCGACAAGCAGCAAGATCAGCCTGGAAAAAATACCGGCTGCCATTCAGACCGGTATCATGGACGTAAATGAACTGGAACAGACCCTCGGAAAAGATGTGATTGACCTGTATCAGTGTACACTGGAGCAGGTGCTGTACTTTGTCAGCCAGGGACGGCCGGTCCTTGCAGCCACACCGGACGGTCCTGTGATCATCACAGGGTATGATGATTACGGAAATACCATACTGCTGAAACCGGGTGAGACAGAGACGTATTTCTGCGGTCCTCAGGACAGTGCGGCCATGTTCGAGGAAGCCGGGAACTGGTTTATCACGTATCTTGAGACAGAGTTGAATTAAAGCCCGGAAATTGTTGTGATCTGAATCAGACAAGTCCCTACCTCCATTTCAAATGCGCAGAGCATTCAGTGGCGGGTAGGGACTTGTTTGTGCCAGGTACAGAATACTCTGAAGCCAACCGAGAATAACTTTTTTTGTTTGGTGTAATGGTATCGCATCCGGATACAGGAGAATCTTTTATTCGTGAGATTTTGCAGATTATCTTTAAAAAATCGTTTGAAAGACTGGTAGTGAGACCACAGAAGGTATATTATGGAAGCAACACAGATAAACATGGCGCGCGACTGGATGTTTACCTGGAAGAAGTAGATGATGCGGTGCCGGGAGGAGCTATAGTTTATGATGTAGAGCCTGATCAGAATGAGGATGAAGAAAGCAAAGCAGCACTTCCAAAGAGAACAAGATTTTATCATGCAAAAATAGACGCGCAGAGTCTGAAGTCAGGAGAACACTATCGCTCATTGAAAAATGTGATTGTGATTCTGATCACGCCTTATGATCCCTTTGGGTTGAATCGTATGGTGTACACGATCAGGTGTCAATGCGTAGAAAACCCGGAAATGAATTATGATGATGGTGCCTGTACAATGTATCTGTACACGAAAGGAACGGAAGGAAATCCACCGGAAGAGTTGAAGCAGTTATTGTATTATATGGAAAATACAAAAGTAGAAAATGCAAACAGTGAGGCATTGCAGAATATCGACAGGATGGTAAACAGGATTAAAATGGACGGGGAGGTGTCACTGGAGTATATGAAAATATTTGAACGAGAAGAAATGCTGATACGTAAGGGACAGGAGATGGAACGCCAGAATACGGAACGCGAAAAACAGAGAGCAGATACTGCAGAACAGAGAGCAGCAAGGGCAGAACAGGAAGTCGAAGCGCTGCGGAAAGAACTGAGAATTCTGAAGGGAAGAGAGGAAAAAAGTCAGGCGATAAACTGACAGATAATAATAAAAATAAACTGACAAGTAATTTGCGGATTTTGGTGGAAAATACGGGAAAATGAAAAAGACGGAGTAATCATGCACAAAAAAATCATATACTGCTATGGCTGAGACGCACAGGAAGCGGAATTTATTCTATTTTTATCCACACAGTATGGGGATAAAAAATGTGGTAAAATAAAGTTATGCACTGAGTTATCCACTTTATCCACATTTTTTGGTGTGAATTATTTGGTTTACATAGGTTTTTTTAAGAACGGATGTTTTGTGGATAGTGATAAAATGTAAAAAAATAAGAAGAAGTTCAGAAAAAAGGTTGACAGAAATATTGTTTGCCAATACATAGAAAAAACAGAATAATCAGAATTTATATGCGATATAACACAATTATTACTTTACTTTTTTCTTGTATTTTCTACAAATTCATCCTACAATAAGGGTAATTATTCCAACAATTTTTACAAGGGGGATTTGTTTATGAAGAAAAGAATCTGTAAGCTGTGCGCACTTTTTCTGGCAGCTGCCGCTCTTAGCTGTAATGCAGCACTGGCGGAGGAAACTGTTGTCCGTGTCGGTTCCCTGAAGGGACCTACCTCCATGGGGATCGTATCCATGATGGAAAAATCGGAAGCCGGTGAGACATCGTATGATTATGAATTTACCATGGCTGCTGCAGCCGATGAGCTTCTGGCTCAGGTGATCAGTCAGGATCTGGATATTGCCATGGTTCCGGCCAATGTAGCCAGTGTTCTCTATAATAAAACAGAGGGCGGAGTCCATGTGGTTGATATTAATACCCTGGGCGTTTTGTATATTGTAGAGTGCGGAGACAGTATCCGGTCCATTTCCGATCTGGCAGGCAAAACTGTTTATCTCACGGGGAAAGGGACGTCTCCCGATTATGTCCTGCAGTATCTTCTGAAGGAAAACGGACTGACTGCAGACGATGTTACTCTGGAGTACAAATCAGAAGCGACAGAAGTTGTATCAGTTCTGGCGGGGGACTCCTCTGCGATCGGGCTGTTGCCGCAGCCGTTTGTGACGGCAGCATCCATGCAGAACGAGAGTTTACATATCGCGCTGGATCTGACGAAAGAATGGGAGAATATTCAGAAAGAGAGCGGAAGCAGTCTGGTAACCGGTGTTACCATTGTCAGAGACGGATTCCTGAAAGAAAACCCTGATGCTGTAGAAGATTTTCTTGCAGAGCATGAGCTTTCAGCTGCATATACGAATGAACATCCTGCGGAGGCTGCCGAGAAGATAGCGGCTCTTGGCATTGTGGCAAAAGCACCCATTGCAGAAAAGGCAATTCCGTACTGTAATATCACCTGTATAGAGGGTGAAGAGATGCAGTCTGCCCTTTCGGGCTATCTCGGAGTACTGTACAGCCTCGATCCGGCGGCCGTGGGTGGATCACTGCCGGCAGAAGATTTTTATTATATTCCATAACGTATGAAAAAACAGATTCATTCCTGCTGCATTATCATTATCTGGATCGCCCTGTGGCAGATTGCCGCAGAGGCGATCCATAACAGAATTATCTTTGTAGGACCGCTGGAAACGCTGGAAGCTCTGGTTTATCAGCTGGCACTTGCAGATTTCTGGCAGACGATTTTTTCCTCTTTCCTGCGGATATCACTTGGATTTTTATCTGCATTTTTTCTGGGAATTCTGCTGGGGGCAGCTGCTGCGCGGTTCCTTCTGATACGCGAATTCCTGGAGCCCTTCATTTCCCTGCTTCAGTCGGTTCCGGTTGCATCCTTTGTTATTCTGGCTCTGATCTGGATCGGCTCCGGCCGTCTTTCCATTCTGGTTACCTTCCTTGTGGTTTTTCCTGTTATTTACAGAAATGTCCTGAAGGGGATTTCACAGACGGATCCGAAGATGATGGAAATGGCACGTGTTTACCACCTGAAATTCCGGAAGCGGCTGCTTTACCTGTACCGGCCTGCAGTGATGCCGTATCTTCAGGCAGGGTGCAGTGTGGCTCTGGGCATGGCATGGAAATCCGGTATCGCTGCGGAAGTGATCGGCGTGCCTGTCCATTCCATCGGTGAAAAGCTTTATATGGCCAAGATTTATTTCAGTACGGCAGAGCTGTTTGCCTGGACCTTCGTGATTATTCTTGTCAGCAAGCTGTTTGAGAAGCTGTTTCTGTATCTGCTTGGATTTGCAGCCTGTGACCTGAATGCTTCTGGCAGAAAAAACGAAAGAAAGGATTCCGTTACACTGTACGCAAAACGGACAGAAACAAAACAGGATTTGTCGGAATCCTGTGTCATCAGGTTTGGCACAGAGAATACCGGTGATCCGGAGAAGATTACAGTTTCTCATTTGCGAAAATCTTATGGAGAGCACGGAATATACGATGATCTGTCGCTGACTCTGGAACCCGGCCGTATTTACTGTCTTCTCGGATCTTCCGGCAGCGGAAAAACGACACTGCTGCGCATTCTGATGGGACTGGAGTGTTTTGATCATGGGAAGATTACCGGACTGGAGCAGAAACAAATCAGTACAGTATTTCAGGAGGACAGGCTGTTTGATTTTCTCAGCCCTCTGAAAAATATCCGCATGGTCTGTGAACCATCCGTTTCCGACCGTGATATCCGAATACTGCTGGAACAGTTTCTCGATGCGGAGGCTGTAGAAAGGCCGGTTTCGGAACTGAGCGGCGGTATGAAACGGCGTGTGGCTGTTGCAAGGGCACTTGCAGCTCACTCTGACCTGATTCTTATGGATGAACCCTTCACCGGACTGGATGATGATACAAGAAATCGGGTGATCCGCCTGATTCAGATGTATCTTGGCGGGCGGACGCTTCTTCTGGTTACCCATCAGGAAGAGGATGTCGGAAAACTGAACGGAACTGCAGTTCGGATTACGGAAGTGTGAAGCAAAAAAGGGCTGTTGCAGAATTCTGCAACAGCCCTTTGTCAGGCAGATATGAGTAATCCACATGGATTGCTTTTGCCCTGAAATCATGACCAGTAACGGACTGCCTTCAGAGGTGTCTGATAATTATAATTGGAAACCTTGATTCCGCCTGCCGGATACGGCTGTGAGTTGCTGGCGTGAACGATCTGTCCATTGCCCATATAGATCGCCACATGGCTTGCGTAATCACCGGAACCGTAGAAGAGCAGGTCACCAGGCTGAATACTGGACAGAGCAACTACAGTACCTTTATAACTTACACCGTTCTCTTTCATCTTCATCTGACTGTCTGCCACACGCGGGATACTGATTCCGAAGTGTTTCATTACCTGCTGTGTAAAGCCGGAGCAGTCCACTCCGTTCGTCAGGCTGTTTCCGCCGTAGACGTATTTATTTCCCACAAACTGAAGCGCGTAATTTACGATCTGTGTTCCCTTGGTATTTCCGGAAACCTTAATACTCTCTTCATGTGTGATCACGCCGCTGGAGTTCACCGTATATTTTTTCGTACCGGAGATGATCGATATGGAGGTGGCCATTCTTCCGTCCGGATAGAAATAGTATTTCTTGGATCCGATCGTCTGAAGACCGGTCTTCATGGCGCCGGTTTCATCAAAGTAATATTTGTTTCCGCCGATGGTCTGGAATCCGGTGACCATATTTCCGTTGCTGTCAAAGTAGTATTTCACGCCGTTTACGGTGGACCAGCCGACGGTCTTAGTCTTGTTTGTTCTGGCACCGGTACTGTCAACGTAATACTTGCCGACCCAGGTGCTCTTGGCCATTTTTCCTGTGCTCTTGAAGTAATAATACTTGCCTTTCAGCTTCACCCAGGAGTTGCGGACAGCTGCGCCGCTTGAGGTAAAGTAATACGTATCCTTGCCGATGGTCTTCAGCGTCTTCGTCAGCTTGGCTCCCGTGGAGGTATTAAAATAGTAAATGGCACCGCCGATGGAATTCAGTCCTTTCAGAACTGCTCCGTTGCTGTCGGCATAGTACGTTTTGGAGAACATCCAGTGGTTTTTCTGAATGACCCCGTATTTGTTTGCGTAATACCGGTCTTTGTTTACCGTGATCCATCCGGTCATCTTTTCACCGGTGGAAGGCTTGAAATAGTACGTATTATTCTTGACCGTGTAGAAGCCGGTGGCCATGGCGCCGTTGCTCTTTACGTACTTTTTGCCGATCCAGGCATTCGAACGGCGGACACCCTTGGAATCAAAATAATAATACGTATTCTTGATCTTTACCCAGCCGGTCGTCTTGTTGCCGGACTGATCGAAATAATAATATTTACCATTGATTTTTTTCAGGCCGGTGGCCATGGCACCGCTGCTTGTTAAATATTTTCCGTTCAGCCACTGGCTTTTCAGAATGACACCCTTGCTGGGACCTGCGTAGTACGTCTTTCCGCCGATCTTCAGCCAGCCCTTCTGAAGAACACCCGTGGTGGGGTGGAGGTAGTACTTATTGCTGCCCAGTGTCAACCAGCCTTTCACCATCTTGCTGTTGGTATCGTAGTAATACGTCTTGCCGTTGTCTGTCACCCAGCCCACATTGTTTTTCACACCGGTATACTTTCCGTCAGCGCCGACCCATTTTCCGTCAATCCACTGGTTTGTGGCCATGGAACCGTCTTCCAGGAAGTAGTAGTTGCCAACCCACCTGGAAACGGCAAGGACACCGTTGCTGTCCGCATAGTAATGCTTCGTATCTACACGGATCCAGCCTTTCTGCATGACGCCCTTCTCATTGAAATAATAGAGCTGTTTGTTGTACTTCACAAACCCGGTCTGCATAATTCCCTTTGAATTGAAGCAGTACCAGTAATCACCGATCTTTTTCATGCCGGTGACGTAACCGGGGGATGCAGTCTGTGTATACATTTTGCCTGCGGAGGTCGTTTTCCATTCTGCGTTTGCTGTCATAACGGGAGAAGCTATGGTAAGCAGACTCGCAAGCGACAGCATGAGCAGGAGCTTTCTCTTTTTCATCATAATCAATCCCCTCAATATCTGCATAAGAAAAATTACAAAGTTTTTACATCTTATTTAAAATAATAAACGATACTTAATAAAAAGTCAATAAGTATATCCCCGGATTCTTCCGTTTTTTAGCGGGTCAAAATGGAAAAAAAGTGCGGAAATACTTGACTTTTCAGAAATATCTGAGACAATGGTTACGACAGAACGGGCCCTGGAAATTGTTAACAAAAGGGTTGTCGGAATCTGTGGACACACAAGATTTTGTGTGGATGAGAGATTTGGAAACCAAGGAGAGTATGTATGAGACTTAGAAATATTCCCGGATCAAGAGAGACGATTGCGGCAAGTGAGTATGTGGTGCATGAGGATGTTATGAAGGAAAAAAAGGGCTGCTGGCATGAGGTGTTTGGAAGTGAGCGCCCCCTGTATATAGAGGTTGGAATGGGAAAGGGAAGATTCATTACTCAGTTGGCTATTGAAAACCGGGACAGAAATTACGTCGGAATAGAGAAATATTCCAGTGTGCTTCTGCGTGCGCTGGAAAAGAGAAGTCAGCTGGAGCTGGACAATCTGCTTTTCCTCAGAATGGATGCGGAGGAGCTGCCGGATGTTTTTGGTCCGAATGAGGTAGATGGGATTTATCTGAATTTCTCCGATCCGTGGCCCAAGGACCGCCATGCAAAGCGCCGCCTTCCCAGCCGTCAGTTTCTGGAGAGATACGACAGAATTCTGAAGCCGGAAGGAAAGGTCGAGTTCAAGACAGACAATCGTGATCTGTTTGAATTTGCACTGGAAGAAAGAAAAGCAGCCGGATGGAAACTGGAAGCGTGTACCTTTGATCTCCATAAGGATGAAAAAATGATGCAGGGAAATATCATGACAGAATATGAGGAACGTTTTTCTTCCCAGGGGAATCCGATTTTCAAGATGATCCTGTCCCGCTGAAAAAATGATCTTCCTGTTTTGCGGGCTCCACAGACAGAAAAATGGGGCCGTTGCAGAATAATATTCAGGAATTTCTGTATCCGGTGTTCACCTTGTCTTCCTGACATCCGTTTGGTGCGGACGGATGTCTCAGACATATGTACACCTGGATACCAGAAATCCCTTTGTACTTATTCTGCAACGGCCCCATTTTATGTCCATTTGTTCCTTGGCTCATATTATGAGTTGCCTGACAAATGAGCCTGCCGTCGATTTTTCCGCGCTGCGCGCTCTCAAAATCGACGAAAACATTCGCAATCCGCTCATTTTTCTGCGAAAAATGGCTGCTTGCTCATGTTTTGCGGGCCCCATAGACATAAAAATACATGCAAGCATGTATTTTATGTCCATTTGTCCCTTGGCTCATATTATATAGAAAAAACGGAAGTGTGAGACAATGCGTGTCCGCGGTATGAAAAAGAAGCTGTATCATTTTACGTACGATAAACCGTGGGTGAATGAGAAAGCACTCCGGTTCAGACGATCCTTCGATGAAGTGAAAAAACTGCTGTCTGCAGATCGGAAAAGAAAAAAGAAAGGCTGAATGAGAGTAAAAGAAAAGGAACTGGATTAATCATCCAGTTCCATATTTTTTAATGCATTGTTGACCATGCTTTCGGAAATTTCTTTTTTCTTCAGCCGGTAAGCCAGATAAAGATCGAAAAGATAGCTGATAATGGCAACCACCGGAACACCGAGGAACATACCGATCACTCCGGCAATTTTTCCGCCGATGGTGATGGCAAAGATAATCCACAGCGGCTTCATACCGGTGGAATTTCCGAGAATCTTTGGTCCGAGGATCAGTCCGTCAAACTGCTGCAGGCAGAGAATCATGATGCCGAAAGCCAGCGCTTTGAAGGGACTGATAAACAACAGGATCAGGATGCCCGGGATAGCTCCGATAAAGGGACCGAAATACGGGATCATATTGGTGATGCCCACAACAATACTGATCAGAGGCGTGTACGGCAGCCGCAGTATGGTCATCAGAACAAAACAGAGCACTCCGATGATCAGAGAATCAATGAATTTTCCGACTACAAAGCTGCTGAACAGGCGGTTGCATTCTGAAAGGATTTCCTGGCTGGCAGGAATGTATTTCTTCGGCAGAAATGCATAGATAATTTTCCAGGCAGACTGCATCAGGCGGCGTTTGTCATACAGCATATAGATCGAAACGATGATTGTAATCAGAAGATTTACGATCCACCCTGCAATCGACATGGAGATGGTGTAGATGGCAGGAATCATGTTTTTTGCGAAAGCCTGCAGCGAACTGATGAGCTCCGGAAGAATATCGGACAGCGGTTTGCTGATCATTTCAATATCGATATTTGGGAACCTCTGCTGCAGATCTGCCAGGGAGTCCATCAGCACATTGTAGGCGGTTGGAATATAATTGACAAAATCCACAAAGTTCCGCCCAATCTCAGGAAGAACGAAAACGAGTGTCAGTACCGCAAATCCCAGCACAATAAGGTAGGTGACCAGAATAGAAAGAACCGTATGAACACCGTGATTCAAATTCAGATGGGCTTTCTCTGCAAGATATCCGATTCCGCGGTAAAACATGTGCACCATGGGATTCAGAACGTATGCCAGAAGAGCACCGAAAATAAACGGACTGAGCATATTTACAATCTGTCCGAACCATGCTTTTGTTTTTTCCACATCGATGACACATTTAAAAATGATGGCGGATAAAAGCACCATCACAACGCCGTAAATACAGATAGTAAAATACCGGTTATTTTTAATAAAGCGCTGGCTCTCACCGGGTGGTGTTTCTTCCTGTAAAAAAGATGAACTGTGAATCTGTGTCTGCGTATCGGATGCTTTTGATGCAGCAGACGCAGAAACCGGAGAATCCGAACTCTTGTTTTTGCTGGGTGAATGCTGTTTCATTAGAAAGTCCTTTCGCTCTGCTCCCAAAAAGGTGAAGCATTTTATTAGAGTTATAAGACAGTATAGAAGATTTTATGATATGTTTCAAGAGCGTGAAATGTTAAAAAAAAAGAAAGTCGGGAAAATAAAAAAACTGTAAAAAAATTAAATTTAGGCTTGCAATTTAAAAAAGACTGTATTATAATGAATCTTGCTTGCGAGGGAACAGGCAAAAAACTTAAGAAATGCGCGATTAGCTCAGTTGGTAGAGCACCTGACTCTTAATCAGGGTGTCCAGGGTTCGAGCCCCTGATCGCGCACTGAAAGTATCGCTTTTGCAGACCTTAGAGTTGCGGGGGCGGTGCTTTTTTTGTGTGAAAAAACTCAGTGTTTATGCGGGTTTGCGGGCTCTTAATCATTTTGTTATATGCCTCAAAAAAACTTTCTAACATCTTTTTAACATCTTCTAAAGCAAATCTTAATTTGAATACAATGTATTCAAGATATCTTTAAAGCATTTTCCATAAGATTCATCTTTTCAAGTTCTGTATGCGTGTCAAAGCAATAGTATTTTAATGTTGTCTTTTCGTCTGAGTGACCTAACATTATTCTTGTGGTGTTGAGACTAACACCACCGTCCAAAAGAGAAGAACCATAAGTTTTTCTTACTTTATGACTGCTTCTGTATAAGATTCCGAGTTTGCCGCAATATTTTTTCAATAATGAAGTGATACATCGTTCAGTGATTGGCTCATTTGTTAATGAAAAAATATAGCCTGCTGCCTTACCGTTCGATTTTTCTTGACGTTCCTTTGCTATGGCTATAAGTTTTTTTGCTTCTTTTGTTAAAAAAACATATCTGTCACCGCAGTCTGTTTTTGTATGCGGAACAACTTCTTTAGTATCACGTCTGAGCATTCTCTGGATATGAATATAATTTTCATTCTCGATATCAGAAAATTTCACAGCACACAATTCACCAATTCTTAATCCTGTTTGAAATTGAAACATAAGGGCAAGGGGAGAAAGTTCATAGAATTTTACAGCATTTTTATAATCTTCCCATGCAAGAGGAATCATCAGTTTTCTTTCATCAACGGTGTAGACTTGTGTATCATCAGGCTTCTTTTGCTCTTTTCTGAAAATCTTTTTATCAATTTTAAGCCCCTTCATGGGGTTGCTCTCGATAATATCCAAATCAACTGCATATTCAAGCGCTTGTCTCATAATGACTTGAACATTTACATATTTTTTTCGAGTCATATCATAATCTTTTATAAGTTGGTGAGCCCAAACGTCCAATGTCAGTTTATTGATTTTTTTCAAAGGTATTTTTATGATAGGGGTTCCAACGTAAAAAGATTTCCAATCACTTTCAATTCTTGTGATATAAGTTGAAGCGGTTGTATGAAGTCGCTTATATTTCAACCATTCGTGATAAAAAATTTCTAAGTTCACTTTATCAAAAAGATTGTCAAGCAGCTTCTCTTTGTAGAAGTCATTTAGCCATTCATAAAGTTCTTCTTCTGTTGCTTTGACGATGAGTTTCCTTCCATATTTTTTCGTTTTATCTGGAATGTAAGTTCTCCAACGTTGGTCTTTTCCATTACCTTTGCCGATAGAATATGGATGCTTTTTCTGTATTTCTGTTTTGATTAAATCGTTCATTTTCAAGGCACATCGCTTATTTTAATATTAGCATTTTTTATTTATGAAATCAACAGTAAGTACTAAAAGAATGACTCACTATTATCTATATAGAGGTATACTAATATCATCAAAGAGAGGAACACAAAACAAACAGAAAGAAAGAATGAGGTAATAAGTTTGAAACAAATAAGTAGAAGACAGCCAAGAAATAAAGGGCATAGCGAACAAACCATCTTTCGGTGGCTTAAAAATTAAATATTGATACAGCACCTAATCAGGTAACAGGAACAGCATCATCTTTGATGACATATCC
>JAXEBU010000209.1:0-20906 GCA_034093895.1 Candidatus Choladocola sp.
GCTGTGACCGGTGATATACCGGCTTTTGAAAAAACAGAGGCGGATGAAGCGGTGGAGCAGGATGCCGTAGAGAGGCTGCTGCAGAGCCTTCCGGCATCAGACAGAAAAGAGATGAAAGCGCTGTTTGAAGAGATGGATGCACTTGAGACACGGGAAGCGAAACTGTACAAGGCACTGGACAAGCTGGAAGCGCTGATACAGCACAATGAAGCGGATCTTGCGACGTGGCTTCCGCTGGAGTTCGATCTTCAGATGACTTATGGTACAGAGGAATGCAGATTTTCGGAATATATGACGAAGCTTCGCGATGCAGTTCGGGAGGATTCCAGAAAAAAGGCTGCGGGCAGGCCGAACGGATTGTCGGGGTTACATTAAAACGAAGAAAACGGGAGAGAGAAGAATGCAGAAGAATCAGACTGTGGTAGCAAAGTTTGGCGGGAGCTCCCTTGCGGATGCCGGCCAGTTCAGAAAGGTGAAGGAGATTATTGAAAAGGACGAAGCCAGAAGGTATGTAGTTCCGTCAGCGCCCGGGAAACGAAACAGTGAAGATGAGAAGATCACAGATCTCCTGTATCAGTGTTATGAGAGAGCGAGCAGCGGACGCAGCTACGTCAGTCTTCTGAAAAAGATCAGAAACCGTTATGAGGAGATTATCCGGGAACTGAAACTGGAGGTAACACTCGATAAAGAGTTTGAGATGATCGAGCGTGCTTTTCTGGGGCGTGCGGGAGAGCAGTATGCGGCATCACGGGGAGAGTATCTGAACGGTATCCTGCTTGCCGCCTATCTGGGCTATACATTCGTGGATGCAGCAGAGGTAATCCGGTTTAGTGCGGACGGACAGTTTGAGGATGAACGGACGAATTTTTTCCTGAAGGAACGGCTGAGCCAGCTGGAGCGGGCTGTTATTCCCGGATTTTACGGTGCGGATGACGCGGGAAATATCCATACTTTTTCCAGAGGCGGATCGGATGTGACGGGAGCAGTGGTAGCACGTGCTGTGATGGCGGATCTTTATGAGAACTGGACGGATGTTTCAGGATTTCTTCTCGCAGATCCGGGAATTATCGATCATCCGAAGAAGATTTCCGCCATGACTTTTGCTGAGCTGCGGGAACTGTCTTACCGCGGTGCGACTGTCCTTCATGAAGAAGCGGTATATCCTGTCCGTCGGGAGGGAATATCCATTCATATCAGAAATACGAATCACCCGGAAGAGGAAGGTACTGTGATCCGGAGAAAAATCCGTCCGGAAGAAGAAGTGGCTATTACGGGAATCGCAGGTAAAAGGAATTTTGCAGCCATCAGTATTGCAAAGAACTGTATGAATGCACAGATTGGTTTCTGCAAGAAACTGCTGGAAGCATTTGATGAGAATAAGATTGCCTTTGAGCATATGCCGTCCGGAATTGATACGATCTGTGTCATTCTGCCGCAGGAGGAATTTGAACAGAAGGAGACGGCTATCATGAATTCCCTGCAGCGGCTCCTTCATCCGGACAAAATCGAAGTGGATAATGATATGGCGCTGGTGACTGTTGTCGGAAAGGGAATGCGTTCCGTAAGCGGAATTGCGGCTAAATTTTTTACATCCCTGGGTGATGCGAATGTCAATATCAAAATGATCGATATGGGTTCCAATGAGATCAACTGTACCATCGGAGTAAAGAATGATGATTTTGAGACGGCAATCCGGGCGTTGTACAATGCGCTGGTAGAATAGGGAGGAGTTTATGAAAACGGAAAAGAGAGAATTGACAGTTCGGGCCTTGTTTTTGTTGCTGTATGCAGGACTGGGCGCAATGATCTACCGTATGTACCTTCGTCAGGCCATCCGTTTTCCGGGCAGATACGGAGCGTATGAGTCTGACCTCAGACTGCACATCAAAGAGGGAAGAGACGGTACGGGATACAGTCTGATTGAGCATTGCTACGCATTTATCCTGGATACACTGAAAATGAATGAAAAGGGAATCGGAATTTTTCTGGCAATTGTGGTTCTGGCTACCGTACTGGTTACGTATCTTGTGATGCGGCGGCTGGCACCCACAGTAAACAGATATCTGCTGCATATACTGGCGTTTGCAGCCATTATGGTTATGCCGGTTTATCTGCCCGGCGTTAATCCGTACCGCTATCTTGGCATGCAGTGCGGCGCAATCTGGCACAATACGACGTTTGTAGGAATGCGTCTGGCTGCCATGCTGCTTCTGCTGTTTTATTATCAGTATCAGGAACGGTATCTGAAACGGTTTTCGGCAGCGGATTTCATCCTGTTCACATTGCTCCTCTGCTTTGTAAATATGATGAAGCCGAATTTTATTGTAGCTTTTGCACCGGCCATGGCTGTGATGCTGCTGACGGACTGCATCGCAACGAAAGGAAAGACGCTGAAACGCCAGATCCTGTTCGGAATTCCGGTGCTGATTTCACTCGTTGTGGTTCTCTGGGAAATGACCATGCTGTTTCCTGCTTCCGAGTCATCCGGATCGGCCATCGGCTTTTCCGTCGCTTATCTGCTGCGTCTGCGTACGTATCATCCGGTGATATCGCTGCTTCAGTCAGCAGCTTTTCCTCTGCTGGTACTGATCGCCAATTACCGCCTGCTAAAAAGCGACCGCGTATTCCGGGTATCCTGGCTGGTATGGCTGTTCGGTCTTCTGGAGTACCTGTTTATCCATGAGGAGGGTCCGAGAAAAGACCATGGGAATCTTTCCTGGGGTTACAGCTTCTGCATTTATCTCGTGTTTGTAGTATCCTTCTGCAAATACTGTGAAAATGTAAAAGGATTCCTGGCTCAGTACAGAGAATCAGGAGAGAAGTCTGTTGCAGCCTGGCTGAAAAAATCGGACTGCAGTCAGAAACTCACCTGTGCCTATCTGGTGATTGCAGCAGTTCTTCTGGTGCTGCATCTGGCCAACGGTGTCAGCTTTTTCCTGTGGATGTATCAGGGAGGAACGTACGTCTGCTAGATGTGTATACCGGACGCCGCCTGCCTGTATACCGGACGCCGCCTGCCGCTGTATATCCGCGTGTGCTGCCTCCGCCCCGGACAGTTATGAAATTTTTCTGCCGTTTCAGGAAGCAAACGTCCTTCACGGACAGACAAATTTCATACCGGTCCGTTGCGATGTCAGACACGTCGGATATACAGCGGCAGGCGGCTGTTTCTGTATATTGCAGAGACTGAAGAGCGTTATTATAAATACGTAAATTTCTGACAGAGTTCCTGACAGGAGAGTAACCATGACTAAATTCTTTATTGATTCTCCGTTCAGGCGCCCGGATTATCCTTAAGAAAAAACTGTTTATGCTTGCATTATGTGGGATTGTGTTGTATTATGAAGAAAAGGGGGCGGATTTTTATGGATTTCATGGATCAGATCGGAAACACTGAAGGAAAAATGCGGATTGTGCAGGAACTGGTGCCGGGTAAGCAGGTCACGCTGGCTCATGTGATTGCAAGTCCTGACCCTATTATATATAAAAAGCTGGGCCTTGATCCTCAGCTCGATTATAAGCGGGCCGCAATCGGTATTCTCAGCATGTCACCGGCGGAGATTTCCGTGATTGCGGGAGATATCGCCCTGAAAAATGCAAATATTGATATGGGATTTATTGACCGTTTCAGCGGAACTCTGATTTATACCGGAAAGGTGGCAGAGGTGGAGTCTGCCATGAAAGCGATTATGGAATATCTGAGGGACAAGCTGGGATTTACCCTCTGCGAGATAACGAGAACGTGAGGTTGCTACCATGAAAAAAATGATGCTGGTAGGTCGGAGCGAGTGCGGGAAGACGACGCTTCGTCAGGCTTTAAAGGGCGATACGATCGTTTATCACAAGACGCAGTATATCAATCATTACGATACAGTGATCGACACGCCCGGGGAGTATGCAGAGAACGGAACATTGGGACGTGCACTTGCGCTGTATTCCTATGAAGCTGATGTGGTGGCGCTGCTGATCAGTGCCGATGAACCGTATTCCCTTTTTCCGCCCTGTGTGGCTGCCCAGTCCTGCCGCCCGGTGATTGGGATTGTGACGCAGATCGACAATGAGCGGGCGAATGTGGATCAGGCCCACCGCTGGCTGGAGCTTTCCGGCTGTGATCCGATTTTTCATGTCAGCTCTTATACGGGGGACGGGATATGGCAGATTATGGAGTATCTGCGGGAAGATGGCGATGTTTTGCCCTGGGATCAGGAGCATGCGGAAGCACCGCGTAAAGTACTGTCTACAAAAAAGATTGAAAAATGATTCTCAATCTTTGAAAATAATTCACGTCGTTTTGTCATTGCAAACGAAAGGGCGGCAAATGCCGATTGCGGCAGGGATGCCCTGATCTGGTATATTCACCATCAGGACGGAGGAAAAAACTGAATATTGCAGTTGTATCAGAGGAGATACCCTGTGCATTGACGCACAGGTTTTATTTGCGTACTGAAAAAACTGTGATGGAGGTTTTGAAATGAATAATATAATTATTGCAGTACTGGCACTTATTACACTTGCAGTCGGTATTGGCTGCTGGTGGTTTGAACATCATTAAAGAAGGCGTACATTTGCTGGACGAAATGGAAAGAAAGCGTTACAATAGAGCTTGTTTTTGAACGCAGAACGGACGCTTCTGAGAAAGGCAGGAAAATAAGGTATGTATCTGGTATATTTTGCACTATGGGTGATTTTTAACGGAAAGGTCACGCTGGAAATCTGTCTGTTCGGGCTGGTGATAGCCGGTGCAGTATTTGCATTTACCTGTAAATACATGGATTACAGCATGGAAAAAGAAAAAAAAGTGCTTCGGAGAAGTCTGCAGTTTCTGCAGTATGCCTGTGTTCTTGTGAAAGAGATCGTCAAAGCAAACTTTGCGGTTATACATATGATTCTCTCCGAGCGGGAAGAACTGGAGCCGGTGCTGGTCAGCTTTCATTCTGACATGAAGACTACGACGGGACGGGCATTCCTGGCCAATGCGATTACGCTGACACCGGGAACAATTACGGTTACCCTGGAGGATTCCGAATACGTGGTTCATTGCCTCGATGAAAGTCTTGCGGTGGGGATCGATGATTCTGTGTTTGTGGAACTTCTTTCCGGTCTGGAACGGGAGTAGAGGCTGAGAAATAAGGAAAAGGAGGAGACAGTATGGGAAAAGGAATACCGGGACTGGAAACGGCGTATCATACGTTTTTTACGGCTGTTCTTATTTTTCTTGCAGTTATGGTGGTGCTGTGTCTGATCCGTGCCATCATTGGCCCGAGGATTGCGGACCGGATTGTATCAGTCAATATGATGGGCACGATGGTGATGGTGATTATTGCAATTCTTGCCCTTGAGCTGGAAGAAGGGTATCTGGTGGATATCTGTCTGATATACGCCATGCTCAGTTTTCTTGCGGTCATTGTTCTGACGAAAGTGTATATGGGCGTTTACCTTCAGAAGAAAAAAGAGGAGGAAGAGAAAAATGGCAGTGTTTGAGTGGATCCGGTTCGGTGCGGGAGCACTTCTCATGCTTGCCGGACTCGGAATTTTTGTGATTGAGATGATCGGTGTCTTCCGGTTCAAATACGTGATGAACCGGATGCATGCGGCTGCCATGGGCGATACACTTGGAATCGGCTTTTCCCTGGCAGGACTGATTCTGATGAGTGGTTTTCATTTTACATCCCTGAAACTGTTTTTAGTTATTGTTTTTCTGTGGTTTTCTTCCCCGGTGTCTTCTCATCTGATTGCCCGGCTGGAGGTGACAACTGACGAAGAAAAAGAAAAGCACTATCGTGTGGTGGAACTCTCCCAGCTTGAAGCAGAGCTGGAACAGCGGGACAAGGAGGCGTAACATGCAGATATTTACCTGGATTTTGCTGGGCTTTCTGGTAGTGTGTGCGATTGCTGCCAGTTTGTCGAAAAATCTTTTGAATACGGTGCTGATTTTCATGTCCTACAGTCTGATTATGTCTGTGATCTGGATTCTTCTGGAATCTCCTGATCTGGCTATTACAGAGGCGGCAGTGGGGGCCGGTATCACGAGCGTTCTGTTTTTCCTGACGCTCAAGAAGATTCATGCCATCATGAAAGAAGATCAGGAGGAAGAGGAGGAGAAGGATGAGTAGGAAATTATCGGAAGAAGAGTACAGCAAAACGCATTCCTACCGTCTGAAACAGTGGCTGGACGGCGATAAGGATCTGTTTGTCGGAAATATGGAAATGCGGCCGCAGAAGGAATTCCGGGAAGGAAAAGAACAGATACGGAAGCGGGAAGAAGAGAAGAGACGGGTGTATGACCGTGTGTACGATATTGAACACAACGCGCAGGTACGGATTTTCCGGAAGCTGTACCGTATCTTCAGCGTACTGTTCTGCGTTTTTCTTGTACTGATGCTGCTGACAGCTGTTTCTGATCTGCCTACAGTCGGAACGGCTGATCGCCCTGTGAATAATGAGGTGTCGCAGCGCTACATTGAAAACGGACTGCAGGAGACAGGTGCTGTGAATATCGTGACGGGGATGATTCTTGATTACAGAGCTTTCGATACACTGGGTGAGTCCCATGTGCTGTTTATTGCCACCTGTACGGTGCTGATTCTGCTGCGTGTGGACAAGAAAAAAGGAAAGAACAGCATCGAAGTGATGGAACAGAATGACCGGATTTATGAGCCGAAGAATGATGTGATCCTGCAGACAGCAGCAAAGCTTCTGGTGCCGCTGATTATTATATTCGGAATTTATATTATTCTGGGAGGCCATCTGGGGCCGGGCGGAGGATTCTCCGGAGGCGCCATTATCGGAGCAGGGCTGATTCTGTATCTGAATGCATTCGGGTTTGAAAAGACAGAGCGGTTTTTTACGGCGAAGACGTATAAGAAACTCAGCTTCTGTGCTCTGGGATGCTACAGTCTCTCCAAGTGCTATTCTTTTTATACCGGAGCCAATCATATAGAGAGTGTGATCCCGCTGGGAACGCCGGGAGCCATTTTAAGCAGCGGTCTGATTCTGGTGCTGAATATCTGCGTAGGTATTGTAGTGGCTGGAACCATGTATACATTTTATGTTATGTTCCGGAAAGGAGGATACTGATATGAATCTTGTAAATCTGATGAATAATTATGAAGAGGCAGTGGCAATGATTCTGTTCGGAATCGGTTTTTCCAATCTTCTGCTGCAGAAGAATCTGATCAAGAAGATTATCGGGCTGAATATTATGGATACGGCAACGTATCTGTTTCTGGCTCTGAAGGGATACGTTGCAGGAAGAAAGGCGCCCATTGTGGTGGACGGAGTCCAGAGTGTGGAGGCGTACATCAATCCGATTCCCAGCGGTCTTGTACTGACCGGAATTGTTGTTTCTGTGTCTGTCACGGCGCTGATGCTGTCGCTGACCATACGGCTTTACCGCAGATACCATACACTGGATCTCGATAAAATAACGACTCAGTTGAAGAAGGAGGGGCTGTAATGGAATTTGTGCAGAATTTACCCTTCCTCTCCATTATTCTTTCGCTGTTTTCAGGACCGCTTTGTTCTGTTTTGAGCGGGAAAAAGGCAAAATGGGTGAACACGGCCGTTATCACCGTGATCACCGGTATGTCAGTGGCGGTGCTGTTTTTTACCATGCGAACGGGTGAGTCCTACGTTTACAGGATGGGGCATTTTTCCGCACCCTGGGGGAATGAGATCAGAATTGGCGTTCTGGAGGCCCTGATGGCAGTTTTTTTCTGTGTGATCATGTTTCTCTCCATGCTGGGCGGCATACGGGAACGGGAACGTGAAATTGAGTCAGGCAAACAGAATCTGTATTACGTAATGGTCAATCTGCTGCTGAGTTCACTGCTGGCCCTGATTTACACGAATGATCTTTTTACTGCTTACGTTTTTGTGGAGATAAATACGATCTCTGCCTGCGGTCTGATTATGATCCGTCAGAACGGACGGACCATAGAGGCGACAACGCGGTACATGATTATGAGCCTTCTGGGTTCGGGCCTTCTGCTTCTCGGTATCTGTTTTCTGTATGACCTGACAGGGCATCTGCTGATGAGCAATATCAGGGAGCAGGTACATATTCTGAGTGTGCAGGGAGAGTATCATATACCGCTTCTCGTATCGGTGGGACTGATGTCTGTGGGACTTGCCATTAAAAGTGCTCTGTTTCCCTTTCATGCGTGGCTTCCCGATGCGTACGGATACTCCACGCTGTCTTCGGCATCGATTCTGTCCTCCCTTGTGTCGAAAGGATATATTTTTCTGTTGATTAAGATTTTTTACCGTGTGATCGGATTCGATATTATCCGGGAGAGCAAAGTTGTCAATGTATTATTTGTATTCGGTGTGGCGGGGATGATCATGGGATCCATCGATGCCATCAAGGAAAGCAATATCCGGAGAATGATTGCGTATTCTTCCGTGGCCCAGATCGGCTACATTTACATGGGCTTCGGACTGGGATCAACGGTGGGAATGATCGCCAGCATCTATCATATTCTGTCCCATGCAGCTACGAAGGCACTGCTGTTTACGGCAGCTTCCGGTATTACGGATGCGTCCGGAGACAGCACGGATTTCTTTGACCTGACGGGAGCCGGTTACCGGAACCGGCTGGCAGGAATTGCGTTTACGGCAGGTTCGCTTTCCATGGTGGGATTTCCGATGTTTGCGGGATTTATTTCAAAAATACTGTTTGCCCAGGCAGCTTTCGGGAGTGCGCATAAGATGATGCTGACACTGGTTGCCCTGGCAATCAGCACAATTCTGAACGCCGTATATTTTATGAAAACAGTGATCCGCATTTATACACCGGACCGGAGCAATGTGCCGGAGAAAAAGCAGTACCGTCGGATCAAAATGGCAGATGAACCGGCCAAATCCGCGGCGATGCTCTGTTTCATTGTACTGAATCTGATCCTGGGTCTTGCTTCGGAGCCTATTGTGGAGATGGTTCAGAACGGTCTGAAGATGTTTGTGTGATGTGCAAGACAGTTAAGAGATGGGAGAAAAAATCATGGATGGTTTGATTTTGCTGCCGGTATTTTTGCCGGTAATTGCAGGAATTTATCTGCTGGCTGCCAAAGCGGCAAAAAAGAGGAAAGGGGAGCCGGAAGGGCAGGAACTCCGGCGTCTGCACCTTTTCACGGGAACTGTGCTGAGTGTTTCAGCGGCTGCAGCTCTTGCGCTGGCCTGGACGGGAGACCGGAGTGTGACGCTGTTCTGGCTGATGAAGGACATCCCGGTATATTTTCACGTGGATGCAGTGGGCAGACTGTTTGTCACGATTGCCAGCATTGTATGGGTGGCAGTTGGATTCTATTCTTTTGTCTATATGAAGCATGAAGGGAAGGAATACCGGTTTTTCGGATTTTATCTGATTGTCTATGGTGTGATGGCAGCGCTGTTCTTTTCCGGCAATCTGGTGACCATGTATCTGTTCTATGAACTGATGACACTCACGTCTACACCGCTGGTGCTGCACAACGGTTCCAGAGAAGCGATTATGGCTGCGCTGAAGTATCTGTTTTATTCCATGTGCGGTGCGTATCTCGGACTGTTCGGAATCTTTTTCCTGTACCGGTACTGCGATACGCTGACGTTTACGGCAGGGGGGACACTGAATCCGGCTGCTGCTGCACAGAATCAGGGGATTCTTCTGATTGCGGTGATGGCCATGATTATCGGTTTCGGTGTAAAGGCAGGTATGCTGCCTCTGCATGCGTGGCTTCCCACAGCTCATCCGGTGGCACCATCCCCGGCTTCGGCTGCGCTTTCCTCCATTATTGTCAAAGGTGGTGTCCTGGCCATTATCCGTGTGGTGTATTATATCGTCGGCCCTGACTTCCTGCGGGGAACGTGGGTACAGAAGGCGTGGATGACACTGGCACTGCTGACGGTGTTTATGGGTTCACTGCTGGCTTACCGCACCAGTCTTTTCAAAAAAAGGCTGGCCTATTCAACAGTCAGCCAGGTTTCCTATATTCTGTTTGGTCTGGCTGTCATGTCGCCGACCGGAATGGAGGGTGCACTGCTGCATGTGGTATTTCATGCATTTATCAAAGCTACCCTGTTTCTGACGGCCGGAATTTTTATTTTCCAGTGCCATAAGACAAAAGTGGAAGAGTACGTGGGGATAGGAAAGCAGATGCCGAAAACGCTGTGGTGTTATACCTTTGCTTCACTGGCGCTGATCGGCATTCCGCCCACCAGCGGCTTTATCAGCAAGTGGTATCTGGCGGAGGGCGCGTTGGGCGCTGATATCGGCGTATTTTCCTGGCTTGGACCTGTGATTCTTCTGATCAGTGCGCTTCTGACGGCAGGTTATCTGCTTCCAATAACAATGAAGGGATTTTTCCCGGGAAAAGATGCTCCTTCTGATGTGTCTGTCAGCCGGGAACCGTCACTGTGTATGCTGATTCCGCTGGCAGTTCTGGCAGCTCTGACGCTTCTTTTGGGACTTGTTCCGAATCCGCTGATTCAGTATGTCAGTCAGATCGCATCTTCTGTTATGTAGAGGGGAGGACAGAGAATGAATCCGGCAATCCTGGTATTTGTTGTTCTGTTTCCGATGGCGTCCGGGTTACTGATTCCGGTGATCCCCTTCAGGAACAGACGACAGATGATGATTTATATAGAAACTGCTGTGCTGATTACTTCAGCGGCCGTTCTTTTTATGCTGTTTCACCGACCGGAGGATGCTTTTGTGCTGTTCCGGTTCACGGGAAATTTAAGTATCAGTTTTCGTCTTGACGGACTTGGCACCGTGTTTGCAGCGATTATCTCGGTGCTTTGGCCTCTGGCTACGCTGTATTCTTTTGAATACATGAAGCATGAGGGTCACGAAAAAGTTTTTTTTCTGTTCTATACGGTGACGTACGGTGTGACACTGGGCATTACGCTGGCGGAAGACATCATGACGATGTACTGCTTTTATGAAATGCTGAGCCTCGTTACGCTTCCTCTGATTATGCATACACTTTCCAGAGAGGCGATACTGGCCAGCCGTACGTATCTGTACTATTCTCTGGGAGGAGCAGCCTTTGCCTTTGTGGGAATGGTTTATATTCTGACGTACGGAACTACTGCAAACTTTGTTCCCGGCGGCGTCCTTAACCTGAATGGCATTGAAAACCGGTCCGTTCTTCTGCTCGTTTACGTGATCTGTTTTCTCGGATTTTCAGTTAAAACAGCCATGTGGCCGTTCAGCGGCTGGCTGCCGCAGGCAGGTGTGGCGCCCACTCCGGTGACAGCTCTGCTTCACGCGGTGGCCGTTGTGAAGGCGGGCGCTTTTACGGTGATGCGCATTACGTATTACAGCTTCGGCACAGATGCAGTACGCGGCACCTGGGCACAGAATCTGCTGATGGCACTTGCCGTTTTTACAATTGTTTACGGCTGCAGCCGGGCACTGAAGGAGACACATATCAAGCGGCGGCTGGCCTGGTCTACGGTCAGTAATCTGTCCTACATCCTGTTCGGAGTGACTATTATGACTCCGGCCGGACTGATCGGGGCACTGTGCCATATGATTTTTCATGCAGTGATGAAAATCTGTTCTTTCTTCTGTGCAGGAGCTGTGATTTATAAAACGGGACGTACGTACATTTATCAGCTGGACGGGTTCGGGCGGAAGATGCCGAAGGTGTTCGCCTGTTTTACCGTTGCAGCACTGGCTCTGATGGGTGTTCCGGGACTGTGTGGCTTCATCAGCAAGTGGAAGCTGGTGGAAGCGGCAGTATCCGGGGGGAATGTGCTGGCCTGGGTCGGTATTGGTGCACTGATGATTTCAGCTCTTCTGACAGCACTGTACATGATGACCATTGTGGTCCGCGGGTTTTTCCCCGGACGGGATTTCGATTACAGCACGATTGCGGATGTGGAGGATCCCGGGTGGATGATGATTCTTCCGCTGATGGTGTTCGTGGCTGCGATGATCTGTTTCGGTCTGCATTCTGAACCGGTAATCCGCGGTCTGGAATCCATAGCAGCGCTGATGAATTAGAAAGGAGGAGGCGGAAATGAGTATAAATCCGGGTCTGGCACTGCTTGTGCTGTATCCGTTTCCGGGAGGATTACTATCCTGGATGGTGGGAAGAAAAAATGAGACATACCGTGACAGAATAGCCGTTTTTGTGTCGGCGTCTGAGTTCCTTCTTGTTCTGCTTCTGATTTTTACTTCGGGAGAGAGGGCAGCAGCAGGAATTACGGAAACGTGTTTCCTTCCCGGGATCTGCGGCTTTGGCCTTCACTTTACGCTGGACGGGTTCCGGCTGGTTTATGCGGCAGTGGCAGCGTTCATGTGGATGATGACGACAATTCTTTCGGGTGAGTATTTTCTGCATCACGGAAACAGAAATCGCTTTTACCTGTTTCTTCTGCTGACACTGGGTGCGACAATGGGTGTATTTCTGTCGGCTGATCTGTACACAACCTTTATCTTTTTTGAGATTATGTCCTTTACTTCCTATGTGTGGGTGGCACAGGAGGAAAATGAACCGTCTCTGCAGGCAGCTGCCACGTATCTTGCTGTGGCAGTACTGGGCGGGCTGGTAATGCTGATGGGAATCTTTCTTGTTTATCATGAGCTGGGAACACTTGAGATGGAAAAACTGCTGGCTGCAGCCGGACAGTGTGAACGTAAGACGGTTCTCTATGCGGCAGGTATCTGTATGCTGTTCGGATTCGGTGCAAAGGCGGGAGCGTTTCCGCTGCACATCTGGCTTCCGAAGGCTCACCCGGTAGCGCCGGCGCCGGCTTCTGCGCTGCTTTCCGGTATCCTTACAAAAACAGGTATTTTCGGGATCCTGGTGCTCAGCAGCAATCTGTTTCTTCATGATGCCGGATGGGGAATGCTGATTCTCGGAATCGGTGTCCTGACCATGTTCGGAGGAGCTGTACTGGCTGTTTTTTCCATTGATCTGAAGCGGACGCTGGCCTGTTCTTCCATGTCACAGATTGGCTTTATTATGGTTGGGATCGGAATGCAGGGACTGCTGGGCGAGGAAAATGCTCTTGCAGTTCACGGAACACTGCTTCATATGGTGAACCATTCCATGATCAAACTGGTGCTCTTCATGGCAGCCGGTGTGATTTATATGAATACACATTCTCTTGATCTGAATGAAATTCGGGGATACGGCAGGAAAAAACCTCTCCTGAAGATCATTTTTCTGACCGGTGCGCTGGCCATCGGAGGGATCCCGCTCTTTGGCGGATATATCAGCAAAACACTGCTCCATGAGAGCATTGTGGAATTCGGCGGCGGATGGATGATGAAAGGAATTGAATACATTTTCCTCTTCAGCGGAGGTCTGACGGTAGCGTATATGACGAAGCTGTTCGGGGCCATTTTTGTGGAGAAGAATGCGGATGATCAGCTTCAGCAGAAATATGACCGGGAACATCGCTGTATGAACGGGGCCAGTACATTTGCGCTGGCGGGAAGCGCACTGGTACTGTTTGTCTGGGGATTGCTCCCCCACACGCTTATGGATCGTGTGGCTGCTCTGGGACAGGGGCTGATGCATCTGGAGGAGACGGGAGAAGCAGTATCGTATTTCAGTATGAAAAACCTTTCCGGTGCACTGCTTTCCATCGGAATCGGAGTTCTGGTTTACGTATTTTTTATCCGCAGAGTACTGATGGCCGGGGAAAAGAGGGGCGTGCGTTCTTATGTGAATCGCTGGCCCTCCTGGCTCGATCTGGAAAATCTGATTTACCGGCCGCTTCTGCTGCAGTTTCTGCCCTGGGTATGCGAGCTTCCTTTCCGGCTCTTTGACAGGCTGCGTCCCATCTGGTTTCAGTTTATTCCGACTGTCTGCCATGTGTTCTGCAGATTTCTGGACAGCATGGTGGAACTGTCTGTGGTGGGCCTGCGAAAAACCGTATACAGAGACAGCCCTCTGCCCCACGAACTGACAGAAGGAAATACATTTACACTGGCCGCAGGAAGAGTCCTGAATTTCTTCCAGGCCGTTATGAACCGCACCTGGAGAAGGAAAAATCCGGCGCAGAAGGATTACGTCCATCTGCTGGCTGTGCGGCAGGAAGAAGTCCGTGAGAATAACAGGATTATCGGCCGAAGTCTGTCCTTTGGCCTGATGCTGTTCTGCATCGGTCTGTGCCTGACACTCATCTACCTGATTGTCTGGTAATAAAAAAAGCTGCCGCGGCAGCTTTTTTTATTTAGGAAACTTCGTTTTTCATACGATAAATCGTCAGGTGGATATTCGCAATCCTCTTCGTTACCTGCTCATAACCGAATAACTGCTTCGCAGTTTATCCCCGGATCAAATAATGTACTGATAGACACAGATAAAGTGGCAGACGCTTCCGGCGATCACAAACAAATGGAAGATTTCGTGAGAACCGAAATTCCTGTGCTTCAGATTAAAGAGCGGAAGCTTCAGTGCATAAATAATACCGCCTGCGGTATACAGTATGCCGCCGGCCAGAAGCCAGAGAAAAGCAGGTCTGGGAAGAGATGCAAGCAGTTCGTCAAAGACGGACAGGCATGCCCAGCCCATGGCGATATAGAAGACAGAGGAAAACCATTTCGGACAGGTGATCCACAGGGATTTGATCAGGATTCCGACGGCTGCGATTCCCCATACAATTGCCAGAAGACGGTATCCTGACTGAGGCTGGAGTACCATCAGGCATACGGGTGTATAAGAACCGGCAATCAGCACAAAAATCATCATATGATCAATTTTACGGAATACCTTCAGCTTTTTCCCGCTTAGGTTGACGGAATGATACAGTGTGCTGGCACCGTACAGCAGAATCATACTGGCCATAAATACGGCAGCTGCAATGAAACCGGTCCTGCCTGCATCGAGAGCAGCTTTTATCAGAAGCGGTGTGGATGCAAATATGGCAAGAACCATTCCGAAAAAGTGTGTCAGCGCACTGCCGGGCTCACGTATTGTAATAGTCATAAAAACCCCTCCTCAGAAATATCAAATACAACACATAGTATTAAAAACTACATTGAATATGAATCAATACTACTACGAAAGAAGAAGGATGTCAAGACGGGAATTGAACCGAATCAAATCTGCTTATAAAAGTACTTGACAAGCTCTATATTAAGTAATATTATATGACGTATAATATAAGCGAATATATAACATTATGAAGCCGGAGTGATGGATGTAAAGGAGACAAAATATGGTTTTTAATACGGGAGCCGCACTTCTTGATGCGATTGTGTTGTCGGTTGTATCTTCTGAGCCGGAGGGAACGTATGGATACCGGATCACTCAGGAAGTGCGAAACGTTCTGGATGTTTCGGAATCTACGCTGTATCCCGTTCTGAGAAGGCTGCAGAAAGATAACTGTCTTTCCGTGTATGATCAGGAGTACGGCGGGAGAAACAGGAGATATTATAAAGTGACGGAACAGGGAGCAGCACAGCTGAATCTGTATCGGGCTGAGTGGGAGAGCTATTCGGCTAAGATATCATCGATACTGCAGCAGGGAGGCGGAAGTTATGACAGATAAATATACATCGGAGAGACAGATACAGGGGAAGGATGATTTCCTGAAAATGCTGGAAGAGCTGCTGCAGGATATTCCGGAAGAAGAAAGGGAATCGGCTCTGACGTACTATCGTGATTATTTTGAGGAAGTATCTCCGGAGCATGAGAGAGAAGTGCTGGAGCATCTTGGCAGTCCGGAGAAAGTGGCTGCAGAGATCCGCTGGAGTCTGACGGATGACAGGGGGAGCGGGGAGTTTACGGACCGCGGGTATGAGGATGCCCGGTTTGGGGTAGAGTATCAGGTGCCGGATCAGTATACGCAGATGAAAAACTGTAAAGAAGAACGATCCGGAGATCACCGCAGTATCCTTCTTCTTATTATTCTGCTTGTTGTCTTTGGACTTCCGCTGGCAGGCATGATTCTTTCAGCAGGATTCTCCGTTTTGACTGCGCTGTTTGGCGTACTGGTGGGGATTTTCGGGGGACTGTTCGGGCTGATCGCAGCCGGTTTTGCCATCGCAGTATCCCTTGTTGCTGCGGGAGTTGGTCTGATTGCCACGGGTGCTGTGAATATGGCAGAGCCTGCGCTTGGCGCCATGGTGATCGCATTGGGCTTTCTTTCTCTGGCGGTATCGATGCTGGCGGCGGTGCTGACAAAGTGGGGATGCACGGAAGCAGTTCCGGGCGTGATCCGGTTTTGTATTGAGCTGGTTCGGAAGTGTATCCGACTGATCAGCCGTCCGGTTCGCAGAATATTTGGCAGAGGGGGTGGTTCCAGATGAAAAAAGCGACAAAAATTCTGCTGTCAGTCTCACTGGCTTTTTTCATTCTGGGTTTTGCGTTTTGTATTGTCAGCCTGTGTCTTGGCTTTCGGCCGTCGCAGCTTGCAGAAGCAGTCAATTCAGGAAAACTGACCATCGCAGGTCCCTCCGGATGGACGGAGCAGGTGGAGAAGGCTGCATCCGGTGTGACAGGAGAAAGAACGGATTTTGAAGAGACGTACAGTGGAATAGAGAAGCTGGAGCTGGAAATCGGTGCTGTAGAATGCAGAATTATTCCGTATGACAGCGATGTGTGGACGGTAAATGGCAGCAGTCTCCCGTCCGGGTTTACATGCAGAAAGAACGGAGAGAAACTGAAGATTGACTGCAGCGGTTACAGCTGGAAGCTCTGGAAAACATCAACCGGCGGCGGAAGCGTGGAGATTTACATTCCGGCTTCAGAATGGCTGGAAGACGTTGAAATCAGTGCAGGAGCAGGTGAAATACGGACGGACGGATTCATCCGCTGCAGGAAGCTGGAACTGGACTGCGGGATCGGCTCCTGTGATATCAGTGCCGATATCAGCAAAAAGGCGAAAATAAAGGGAGGTGTCGGTGAGATTCACCTTGTTCTGGCCGGGGAAGAGGAGGATTTTGATTACGACATTTCCTGTGGGATCGGTGAAATTACCATTGGAGAAAGCCACTATTCCGAACTGGGAGGAGATTATAAAACAGATAATGACAGCGGAAAAGAAGTAAAAGTAGAATGCGGCGTGGGTTCTGTGACGATCGGTTTTTCACAATGACGGATCCATGGGAAGCACAGATGGCAGGAATACAATAGAAAGCATTTATAATAGAAAATATTTATAATAGAAGAACTTTATACAGGAGGAGATCGTATGAAAAAGTTATATAAATCATCCAGAGACAAAAAGATATGTGGTGTATGCGGAGGAATTGCAGAATATTTTAATATCGATTCAACGGTGATCAGGCTTATATTTGTGATATTCGGACTCGTTTCCGTCGGGGTAGTATTCTATATTCTGGCAGCACTGCTGATGCCGCAGGATGATGCCGCATATTAAGGAAAACGGATGGCGGGCTCATTTGTCAGGCGGTTCATGCATATTTTTTTCAATACAGGTCATACTTTAGTTGAAACGGACAGAAGTACGGCAGGGGAAACACAGACCGGAACAGTGATCTGTCCGCATCCTATCCCTGCTTTTCCGGTTTCAGAAAGGAGTATGGCTTGCGTATATCAGAAAAGGAACTGAGTCCTGACGACAGATTGAAATACGAGATTGCCGGAGAACTGGGGCTGCTGGAAAAAGTAAAGGAGCAGGGATGGAAATCTCTCTCAGCCAGGGAGACGGGGCGTATCGGCGGATTGATGACAAAAAGAAAAAGGGAACAGAAAGAGACTTGATTATCGACGAAATAATATTTATAATGAGAACAGTAACAGATATCTGAACGCAGCAGATGTGCGGCAGTAACGGTTGTAAGCGGAAGGATTTTCCTGCGATGAAGAGTCTTAATGAAGATATGAAAACGGGTAATTTCAGACCGGTCTATCTGATGTACGGGGATGAGGCTTATCTGAAGAACCAGTATAAAAACAGACTGAGAAAAGCAATACTTCAGTCAGATGATACGATCAATTTTACATCCTATGAAGGCAGGGGAACGGACGTAAAACAGCTGATTGACCAGGCGGAGACGATGCCCTTTTTTGCGGATCACAGAGTCATTCAGGTGGAGAACAGCGGTTTTTTCAAAAATGCCTGTCCGGAGCTGGCAGATTATCTTCCGCAGATGCCGCAGGAGACAGTTCTTGTTTTTGTTGAAAATGAAGTTGATAAAAGAAGCCGTCTTTACAAAGCAGTCAAGTCAGTGGGCCGTGTGGTGGAAATGGGACGCCAGGATGAGAGAACGCTGACATCCTGGATTCTCGGAACCTTAAAAAAAGAGGGAATGAACATTACGAAGGATGCGCTGGAGCTGTTTTTGGAAAAGGCCGGGAACGATATGGAAAACATAGCCAATGAGCTGGAAAAGCTTTTCAGTTACGTTCAGGGAAAAGACAGCGTGGAGCGGTCAGATGTGGAAGAAATCTGTACCGTTACCACAGAGAGCAGGATCTTTGACATGATCAATGCCATTGCAGAGAAACAGCAGAAAAAAGCGCTGGATCTCTACTATGATCTGCTGGCACTGAAAGAACCGCCGATGCGGATTCTGTTTCTTATAGCCAGACAGTTTAATCAGATGCTTCAAATACAGGATTTGCGGAATCAGGGATATGACAGCAAAACGATTGCGTCCAGAGCGGGAATTGCTCCTTTTATCGTCAGAAAAAGTCTTGCACAGGCAGGGCATTTCACAAAAGAAACACTTCTGCGGGCAGTGAAAGACTGTGTGGATGCGGAAGAGGCGGTAAAAACCGGCCGGCTGGGAGACAGACTGGCGGTGGAAATGGTAATTGTAAGGTACAGCGGGGAGCAGCCATGAAGTAACAGAAGCAGAATTTCAGACAAAAGGATGATAATCAGTAAAGCAGTGCATGATGCCTGGTTTGGGCATTGTGTGCTGTTTTTTCTCGTACAGGGAACTTTGTTTTCTGTACGGGAAAAACGCTCCGCGATGCGCATTCGCGTGCAGAACCGGAAGAAGAAGGACGGATTACCTCGAAAAAAAGTTGTCCAATTATTTGTCCATCCACAAATTAATATTAATAAATGATATAATTGTAAAAAATTTTGGTTCCCGGATTTCAGCATGTGTTTATGAATGTTCGCTTTATACAGACAAATGAAGTTGGGAGGAATGCAAATGTCGGAATTCTCAGAGAAAATCAAAGAGGCAATTAAAAAGTCCAATCTGACTATGCCGTATTTGTCGGAAATGTGCGGGTTAAGTGTGCCGAATCTCTACAAAATCTGTCAGGGAAAGCGTCTGCCGAAGGAAAAGGACAAAATCATTGCCCTGATAGAAGCACTTCAGTGCCCCAAATCAGAGGAAGTTTCTCTGATTAAGAAATATCAGATCGAATTACTTGGTAAAAATGAATACTGCTGTCTGGAAACAGTGAGAGAGCTGTTGTCAAAAGTAGGAAGGAAAGAACATATCGGGATGTATTACTATGGAAAAGCAATGGATCCCGATATTGATGTTTTGTTGGGAAAAACAGAGTGTATTCGTTATGTGCAGCAGATGCTGATGCAGGAGACGGAGGAAAATCCCGGCGGAATTGTAAAGATTATCGGAGGGGAGAACAACGATTATCTGCTGGAAAGCATCCGGTTTGTTTTCATGAATTCAGAAACAGTCTGCCGTCATATTATCCGTCTTGACAGTAAAAGTGTGCCGGAGAGTGATCTCAGAAACATCCGCCTCGTTGCATCTATCCTGCCCTCGGCGCTGTGCGGCTCTTCCTACTGTCCCTTCTATTTTTATGAGTACGGAAAAGTCAAAAACAATAAGATACAACTGTTCCACAGTGCGGTGATTCTCCGGAATAAGGTGATCCTGCTGCTGGATGATTATGATAAGGCGGTAATACTGAAGAGCAGCGAGCAGATAGAGCTGCTGAATCAGGTATTCGACAGCTATCTGGAGGACAGCATTCCGATGGTGCGCCACGTGGACGACCTGTACCACTGGCAGAAGCTGATCGGAAAGATGGAAACAGAGAACAGAAAACGCGTCTCTTACGTGCTGGAAAACAAGGCGTGTACCATGTCTGTCATGGATGAATCCTTTATTCAGAATCACGTAACGGAACATACCCCGGAGGCCGAACAGGCGCTGAAAAAATACATGGATGAGATAACTGCAATCCGGAAGGACCGGGAAGTCTGCTACAGTACAAAGTCAGGCCTCCTTGATTTTGCGGCTACGGGAAGGATTGAATATATTCCGGAGAAGCTTTACACTCCGCTCACAGCCAGAGAGAGAATTGAGATACTGGAGAAAATGAAGGAAAGCCGGCAGGAGAACAGCAAGTGCTATATTCTGAATGACAGCCGTTTCAGCGTTTCGGATCATCTTTTCGTTGCGGCTATTTCGGAGAGCGAAAATATTATCGGGTACTATACGGGACTGGATCGTTTCTCAGCCTGCCTGCTGGATGAGAAGGGGATTGCATCCTGGATCTATCAGTTTCTCCGTTATCTGGAAGACAGCGATCTGGTGTTGAGCGGCGAAGAAACGATGCAGCTTGTGGATCAGGTGATTTACGATCTGGAGCAGGGGAGATTTCCGGAAACACCTTCAGCCTCCGTGTGATATTATCCCCGGTTTTTGCCGATTTTCATCGAAAAACCCACAAGAATGAATTGACACTCAAGACAAAATATTATACAGTAGAAAGGTAATTTTTATCGTTCACTGATTTTATTTTATTGAGGAGGAAAAAAGATGAACAGCAAAAAGTTACTCGCTATGGTAATGGCAGGAACAATGGCCGCTTCACTGGCAGTCTGTGGCGTCAGCGCAGAGGAAGCAGGTGTTGCAAAGGAAGACCTGAAGGTCGGTGTTATTTACATCGGTGATGAGAACGAAGGTTATACCGCAGCTCACATGGCAGGTATCGATGAGATGCAGGAAGCACTCGGTCTGGAAGATGCTCAGGTGATTGAGAAGACTCTGATCGGTGAGGATGAGG
>JAXEBU010000210.1:0-10629 GCA_034093895.1 Candidatus Choladocola sp.
GTTAAGACATCGCCCTTTCACGGCGGTAACACGAGTTCGATTCTCGTAGGAGTCATTTTAATAAATATGGCGCGATAGCCAAGTGGTAAGGCACGGGTCTGCAACACCCTTATCACCGGTTCAAATCCGGTTCGCGCCTCTGAAGAAAGATCTGAGATGAATATTTCAGATCTTTTTTGTCGTATAGAAAACTTTCTGTGGGATGACAGATAAACAGGAAAATCTGTTAAGAAATCCGGAGGCTGATAATACGAATGCAAATTCCGTATAACTGCCTCCCAGTTCTTTTACATAGAGGGCTAGAAAAGGCAGGAACATATATGCAGACAGAAAGAAAATAAAAATGGCAGGGTACAAGAAAAGCAGCGTATAAATCTCCTAATTCAGCTGCTGTTTTTCAGTGGTTTTTTCAGAAGTTTGTTTCATCAGATACAAAAGCGTGAGAATCAGAAGAATCGGGAAAATAATTCCGCTGAGAATACCTGCCTTCATATTTCCACCGGCCAGTCCGGATACGAAGCCTACCACAGAAGGACCTCCGGAGCATCCGAGATCTCCGGCCAGTGCCAGAAACGCAAACATTGCGGTTCCTCCGCCGGGGATTTTTTTTGCGGATAAACTGAAGGAGCCGGGCCACATTACACCGACAGACAGACCGCAAAGAGCGCAGCCGAAAAGAGAGAGCAGCGGCGACGGTGAGAGGGAGGCCAGAAGATAGCTGCAAAGGCAGAGAATGCCGCAGCACAGCATATACCGGTAGAGAGAAACTTTTTCGCTGAATTTTGCATAAACAACCCGTGAAATTCCCATCAGGAGTGCGAAAGCACATGGTCCGGTCAGATCACCGACTGTTTTTGAGACATGCAGTCCCGCTTCTGCAAAGGCGGATGCCCACTGGCTGATGCCCTGTTCGCAGGCACCTGCACAGACCATCAGAATGACCATAAACCAGAACATCCGGCTGCGGATCAGTTCACGAACAGACATTCCTTCTCCTTCTTCTGTAAGCGGAGCAATGGGAACCTGTGTGAAATACAGCGTATTAAAAAGCGGAATAATTGCCCACAGACACGCCAGAATTCTCCAGTTATCAATTCCGAACACGTAGAAAAACAGTGTGGAAAGCAGTATTACGGCAGCATGACCCCAGCAGTAAAAGGAGTGAAGCAGCCCCATCACTGCTTCTTTTCTCTGTGTGGGACATGCTTCTACAATGGGGCTGATCAGCACTTCCAGCAATCCCCCGCCGATGGCATAAATCATGACGGACAGGAGCAGCCCCAGAAAAGAGTTTCCCATCAGGTCCGGCAGAAATGCCAGGGAGAGAAGGCCGGCGCAGGAGAAAACCTGTGCCAGAACGACAGAGATCCGGTAACCGATGCGATCCACAAAACCGGCGGCCAGCAGATCCACCAGAAGCTGAATGCCGAAGTTGAATGTGATCAGCAGGGATATTTTTGAAAGAGAGATTCCGTATGTCCGCTGGAAGGTAAGAAACAGCAGCGGCGCAAAGTTATTCACAATAGCCTGAATAATGTATCCGATAAAGCAGGCATATACTGTGTGGTTGTAGTTTTCTCTGATTCGGGTTTTCATAAGGAGATTCCTTTCTTTTTTTGATTCAGGCTGCATAAGAGTGGGAAACATCATAAATGAATGATGAAAATAAGCACCTGCTATAAAAATTTAAAAAAATTTTAGTAAATGGTACGCATAATGTCAAGCAGAATAAAAGGAAGCGAAATTATTTTCAGCATCTCAAAGACGTAACATTAAAGTTGACAATCTCCGGCGATTCTTTTAATATAAATTATCAGAAGCTGCGAAAAGCGCTGGCAGATAAAATCAGTTTCCAAAAGATTGATAAGGGAAAAGAAAGGGGAATCCTTATGGTTAGAAAAGCAGAAATAAAAATTGCAAAAGAAGTACGCGGTGGAAAGGGTGAAGTGGAATTTCATCACATCGTTACAAAAGAAGAGCTGAACGGACATGGCGATTTGTATGCAATGGTACGTCTGAAACCGGGATGCAGTATCGGATATCATCAGCATGTAGGAAATACAGAGCCGTATTATATTCTGCAGGGCCACGGAACGTTTGTGGACAATGACGGATCAAGAATTGAAGTGGGCCCGGGAGACGTGTGTTATATTGAAGTAGGTCAGAGTCATGCGATGGAGAACAATTCTGACGAGGATCTCGTATTCATGGCGCTTATCTATAATGAGTGTAAGTTTTATTGACGGACGACAGAAGAAAAGCTTCTTATTTCCTGGTGAGGTGATCGTATGAACTTTGAAGATGTAACGCAGAAAATGGTAAAACTGGGAAAGGATACGATGGCAGAGGTTCAGAAACTGAACCGGATCCGTCAGCTGAATTCGAAAGCCAGTTCAGAGAAGAAAAAAATTAACAGCCTGTATCTTGAGATGGGAAAAAAGCTTTATAATCTGTACCGTGATACACCTCTGGAAGGATTTGAGCCGGAAATACGGACGATCAGTGAAAAGATGTGCATGATCGATCTGCTTCAGGATCAGGTCCGCGCCGTGAAGGGTGTTGTTCTCTGCCCCTGTTGTAATACGGAGGTTCCGGAATCTGCACTTACCTGTCCGAAGTGCGGGACAAAACTGCCCGGACTGAAAGTACAGGAAGATACTGACAGAACAGAAGAAGTGATGGAAACTGTGGAAGAAGCAGATATTCCGACAGAAGCAGCAGATACTGCGGCAGAAGCAGCGGAACCGGCAGAAGAGACAGATACTGCGGCAGAAGCGGCGAAACCGGCAGAAGAGACGGATACTGCGGCAGAAGCGGCGGAACCTGATGAAGCGGCAGATACGGCAGATATTCCGGAAAAAAAGGATACAGAGGAAATCAGATCTTTTGTGTAAAAGCAGAGCAGGAGAGAGGGCGGGAAATGTATTTTTATTTACCGACAAAGATTTACAGTGAACGGGACTGTGTAAAAAAGTACGGGAAAGAATGGGCTTCTCTTGGGAAAAAGGCATTGATTGTTACGGGCAGGAGCTCATCAGAAAACGGCTCCCTTGCAGATGCTGTGGAAGTTTTGCGGGAGCAGAATGTGGAATACTGCCTGTTTGATGAGACGGAAGAAAATCCGTCCATTGAGATGGTGATGAAGGTACGGGATCTCGGCGTGCGGGAGCAGGTTGATTTCGTTATCGGTATTGGCGGCGGCTCTCCCATGGATGCTGCAAAGGCGATTGCGCTGATGATTGCTCACAGAGACAAAGATGCGGATTATTTGTATCAGAAGGGGGATGACACAGCTCTTCCGGTGGTAGAGATACCGACAACCTGCGGGACAGGATCGGAAGCTACACCGTATGCGATCCTGACAATTCACGCGAAACGGACAAAGTCCAGTCTTCCTCATCGGATTTTTCCATCGTATGCGCTGGTTGACGGAAAGTATCTGATGAGTGCGGGGCGTAATATCCTTGTGAATACGGAGGTGGATGCACTGGGCCATTACATTGAGAGTTATGTGAATGCGAATGCAACAGATTTCAGCAGAATGATCTGTGAATATGGAATGGGAATCTGGAGCAGTGTCAAAAACGTCCTGATCGGAGCAGATATCACGACAGAGGAATGCGATACGCTGCTTTGTGCATCGACAATGGCAGGAATGGCAATTACGCATACAGGTACGGCACTTCCCCACGGGCTGAGCTATTATCTGACGTATGAGAATCATATACCTCACGGAAAAGCAGTAGGATATTTTCTCCCGGGATATCTTGCGCAGGCAGGGCCGCTGGTCAGAAAGAAAGTGCTGAATCTTATTGGATTTCCGGATATCCAGTACTTTTCGTCTTTTATGCACAAGCTGATCGGGCCGATGGACGCGGAGGATGAACTGATCGACCGCGCGGTAAAGGGAATATTGTCCAATGAGGCAAAGCTGAAAAATGTTCCATATCCGGTAACGGAGGAAGTACTGTATCAGATCTGCAGAATGGCAAAATAACAGAGAGGATGTTTCTGCAAGTACAGAAACAGAGAGGTGTAGCTGAAATGGAGATGTCGTATAAAGAAGAAATGGATGCACTGGTGGGAGAAATTCTGGAAAGCTATCAGGAGTATCCGGAAACCTGCAGTATCGACACCAGAAACAGACTGAATAAGGATACAATTATTGATATTCTGCAGGAAATCCGGTGTGTTATTTTCCCCGGTTTCTTTGAGATCAAAAATCTGAAAGGTGAATCCATCGAATATCACGTGGGAGAGCTTCTGGAGGATATTCAGTATCGTCTGAAGAAGCAGGTAATGCGGGCTTTGTATCATGCAGAAGGAGAAAGCCTGAGAGAGGATGAGGCAAAACGGAAATCAGAAGAGCTGGTCCGTAAATTTCTGAAGCGGATTCCGGCTCTCCGGGAAATTCTGGCAACGGATGTTCAGGCGGCTTACGACGGAGACCCGGCAGCTTACAATACGGATGAGGTTATTGTTTCCTATCCCGGTGTATTTGCCATTACCGTATTTCGAATAGCACACGAACTGTTTGTGCTGGGTGTGCCTCTGATTCCGAGAATTATGACGGAATATGCTCATAATCTGACGGGAATTGATATTCATCCCGGTGCAACCATCGGAAGCTATTTCTTTATTGACCATGGAACGGGTGTGGTAGTCGGAGAGACCACGGAGATCGGAACGGGAGCCAAGATTTATCAGGGTGTTACGCTCGGTGCTCTTTCCACAAGAGGTGGACAGAATCTCAGAAATAAGAAACGTCACCCGACCCTTGGGGATAATGTGACGGTTTATTCCGGAGCGTCCATACTGGGCGGAGAAACGGTAATCGGAGAAGGTGCAATTATCGGTTCCAATGCATTTATAACGTCGTCTGTTCCCGAAGGAACGAGAGTCACCATAAAGAATCCGGAACTTCAGTTTAAAGACCGTGTTCGCACGACAGAGCTGGGACAGGAAGGATTCTGGGATTCCTGCATAAAAGGTTAATTATTAATACGATCAAAAATCATCTGGAGGAGGAATGTTCTATGAAAGACACAGAATTGAGAAACGTACAGAATGACAGAGAGAAAGACATTTCCGTTCATGTACCGCATCCGCAGAGTGACAGTCACGAACCGGAAACCAGAGAAGTGAGTGAAAACTGGGCGGAAGAAACGATTGCGGATCTGGATGATTTTATCGAATCGCAGGGGATTTATATCCGGCAGTAGTTTCAGAGAAGCGAGAAAAAACAGAGCGCCGTCGTCTTTTCAGACGAAGAGGCGCTCTGCTGCGTATACGAACATTGGAATTGTGACCAGAGAGCAGATGGTGGAGAAAGCGTACAGCTCAGAAGCGTACCTGTCATTTTTATGAAACCGCAGGGCAAAGGCTGTACAGGAAGCTGCGGACGGACAGGCGGATGCCACCAGTACAGTATACATGATTGTGGTATTGATCTGCACAAATGAGAACACAGCCAGAACGAGAGCCGGCATCAGCAGAAGCTTGATGGCTGTGACCATGTAAATTTTTCTGTTTTTCAGGATATGGGGCAGGCTGGTCTGCGCTACGGATATTCCGGCAATCAGCATGGCAAGCGGGGTATTCATACCGCAGATATAATTTATTGCGTCTCCCACGACAGCCGGAAGGCGGATTTGCAGCACGAAGAGAGCAATAGCCGTCACACAGGCAACCAGCATCGGAGAAAGAAGACCTTTCTTCAGATCCTTAAATGATGTCTTACCGCTCATGATCATAATTCCGTGGGTCCAGGAAAAGAGATTGAAGGCGATGATGTAGGCGGTCAGATAAAAGACACCTTCGTTGCCGAGAATACTCTGGATCAGCGGAATGCCGATGAATCCACAGTTGGCGTACATGGATGAGAACCGGTCAATGCCGCAGTCGGGATTGTCTGTACTGCGAAAACAGAGAAAGGTGATTGCGATCATAGCCAGATGGGTCAGCAGTGCTGCCAGAAACGTTACGGCAAGGCCGGCTGCCATCGTGGGATCATAGTCCACCTGCAGCGCCATAATGGCAACACAGGGATTTACGACCATCAGAAGAAGATTTGCCAGCATTTTATTGCCCTTCTGGTCAACCATCTTCAGACGGTAACAGATGCAGCCCAGAATCATGATAAGCAGCATCTTCAGGATTTGATTGATAATAATGAGAAACATGAGAGAACTTCCTTTCAGGTTACAAAATAATTTTCCAGATAAACTTACCATTATTTTTCCGGATTGTCCATAATCCGGATGAGAAATACAGGAGGAGATTATGAAAAAAATCATACTGGCATCAGCATCACCGAGAAGAAAAGAACTGCTGGAACAGATCGGCGTATCCTTTGAAGTTGTTCCGAGTCGGTGTGAGGAGAAAATAACGAAGCAGAAGCCGCGGGAGGTGGTGGAGGAGCTTTCCCTCCAGAAAGCCAGAGATGTGGCCGAAAACAGAAAAAATGTGATTGTGATCGGTTCTGATACGATTGTGTGGCAGGACGGAAAGATTATGGGAAAACCGGCCAACCGCAGTGAGGCTTCGGAAATGCTCCGGAAGATTCAGGGAAATACCCATTCTGTTTTTACCGGAGTTACCGTTCTCGTAAAAGATGACCGGGAAGTGGCCTGCCATACTTTTTCAGAAGAGACGAGAGTGAATGTCTGTCCCATGACAGAAGAAGAAACGGAAGCGTATCTGAATACGGGGGAACCTATGGACAAAGCGGGAGCATATGGAATTCAGGGCAGATTTGCCGCCTGGGTGAAATCCATCGAAGGCGATTACAATTCTGTAGTTGGCCTGCCGGTCTGTGCATTGTGGCAGGTGCTGAAGCAGTACGTACAGTAAAAAATGAAAGGAAGCTTTCTTCGACTCCCGTCGTTTCCCTTCCGTTTCATACGCGGACACCATCCTCCTCTCCGTAAAAAACATCGGCCAGAAAAAGACCCTGGGGAGGTGCGGTAAACCCTGCCAGTGAGCGGTCGAGTCCTTCCAGAATGGAAGGAATCTGGGAGGGCAGACGGTCACCCATGCCGATTTCGATCAGCGTTCCGGTCAGGATGCGCACCATATTGTAGAGAAAACCGTCGCCGTGATAAAAGATACTGAGGATACCGTCCTGCATCCCGAAAGAAATTTCGTGGATGGTACGGACGGTTGATTTTTTCATATGGCGGTTGGAGCAGAAGCTTCTGAAATCGTGAGTTCCTGTAAGCAGTTCGGCCGCTTCCTGCATCCGCTCCAGATTCAGCGGTTCTTCCACCCGGTACAGGTACCGTCGCTGAAAAATATTGGCAATTTCGCCGCAGTCAATCCGGTATTCATACAGCTTGCCTGTGGCGCTTAATCGGGCATGAAACCGTTCCGGTGCCTTTTCCACAGAGAGAACCCGGATATCCAGGGGCAGCCAGGAATTGAAATAGTACAGGATTTCCTGACAGGAGTAGCGGCTGATCATCCGCGGCACTCTGTAGTTGGCCACCTGGCGCAGCGCGTGAACACCGGCATCCGTTCGTCCGGAACCGTTCAGATCCACATGCTCACCGTAGAGGTGCTCCAGAATATCCTCCAGTTTTTCCTGAATGGTGTTTGTTGTATTTCCCTGACGCTGCCAGCCGTTGTAGCGGGTGCCGTCATACTGTATGATCAGACAAAAATTTGCCATAGTTTTACTCACTTTCCTTCTGCGGAAGATTTTCCGGCAGAATCCGGTATATTTCAAAATCACCGGCTGTTCCGATCAGGTCATAGCCGGCCGTTGACAGGTAGTCGGAAAGATTCATGTCCACATTTGTGATGACGTAATACGCATGACAGATGCGTGCAAACTCCAGAAAACGGTCCTGGTCGATCTGAACTCCGTACCGGGAGACGAGGGCCATGGTGTGTGGAATGTGGCCGGACTGGGCCGCCTTCTGTATTGTTTCTTCGCTGGTATCCGGAAGGCTCCAGTCGAGAAGATCGCTGCGGCGCAGCACACTTTTGATGGATGCGTCATACTGACGCAGTTCCAGAAGCTGCTGGCTGGAATACAGGGCAGACTTTTCCGTTCCTGTAGCCCGGGAATCCTCATCGATGATGCCGGAGATTTCCAGAATGATATCACTTGTTTTGTAAATGTTCTGCGGCATCCGCAGGTACGGCCGGACGGATGTGCCTGCCGTCACAATGAATCCGATACAGCAGACGGCTGCCCCGATTTTCAGAAGCTGACGTCCGGGGCGGGTACAAAGCCAGGTAAAGGAAAAGGCCAGTACCAGATTGACCGGAAGCAGCCAGAACAGACGGCGGATTCGTGTGGTCAGCCCGATCACCTCTGAGAGCGGAACAATCAGGAAAGGATTAAAAACAGTAACTGCCATGAAGGCCAGCGGATAGACGAATGCGGTATTCAGGTATTGTTTGCCGACAATGAAAAAGCACAGAATGCAGACAATATATACCGCCACAAACCATTCCACGCCGGAAATGGCACTGCGGAAATTGTCAAAGAAAAACTGAATATGGGAAAGCTGAAAAAGAGAACCCGTAAAAATCACCTACTTTCCGGTATAAATCAGGAAGGTATCTTTCGTCAGAAGATACACGGCTGCCATGAAAACACAGGGCAGCAGCAGCAATATGTAGCGTCCTGCAATGGACAGTTTCTTCTTTTTCACTGCCAGAGGCAGATAAAAGGCGCTGATTTCAAACGGAATCATGAACAGAGACGACATATTGAGACCGAAGGAACCGAGGATCACCACGAAGGAACAGCACCACCACGTTTTTCTGTATGGTTCGGCCGCCGTTTTCAGGAAAAAGAAAAGCAGGGCAGGAATAATCAGAACTGCCAGAATCGTTTTTCCCTCAGAGGGCCGGATAATCAGAAATTCAGCTGCCGTATAAAGGTTATAGCTGAAAATGTTCAGCAGGAAAAGGAAAAAGACGAGCAGCGTACCTTTTTTCCTGCTTCCCCTGAAAAGAATTTTTCCGATCTCAAAAAAGATCAGCTGATAGAGGATTATCACAACGGAAGCCATGATGGTCAGATTCTCCACCATCGGATGAAGATGAAGCAGCTGACACATGACAGCACCGTGATTCTGGTACGTTTCCAGCAGGTATTCCGGATTCAGATAATCGAGAAGGCGTCCGGTATAGGGATTGTACTGACTGATGGTATTGGTGTACAGTGAGGTGGCCGTATCACCGAGATAGTAGGACTGATCCCAGATAGCGTACGTCTCGTCATTCAAATTGAACCAGATAACCTGTACAAGAATCAGAATCAGGAAAGCCAGCGTTATGTATTTTTCTTTTCCGGTCAGCGCTTTTTTGCAGGATGAAACCTTCGTCTTCCACTGTTTTCGCCCGAGGATCAGAAAGAGAATCACAAGAGCTGCAAGCATAACGGCCCAGACGGTGGAAAGCCAGGACAGGGGCTTCAGAAGAATCTTCAGCGGCAGTGCTGCGACACTGAAGAGGAAGAAATACAGGAAAAATCCGAGAATAACGGTCTGCGGTACGGAAAAGCCGGATCCGGGCAGAAAATGCAGCAGGACGGAGCCGGATGCGTAATACAGAAATAAATACAGAAAAATAACTGCTGCAATCATAAGAAGCTGATAAGCCATGAAATCACTCCTGTGTATAAATAATGAACAGTTAAAAGATATCAATTTTTGTCAGAAAAATCAAGTTACGCTTTTTGGAAACACAGGTTGATGAGCGGAGAAATTCTGATTATACTGAAAGAAAAAAAGGAGCCGGACGTTTTCCATGACAGAAGAGATAAAAAACAAAATAGAAGAAGAACTGATGCAGCTGCCTCTGGTTCAGTATGCCTGGACGGAAAGCGGCAGTATTCCCTTTTCTGACCGGGCCAGGAGTATCTGCCGGGAGGAGTGCCCCCGCTACGGGAAAAGCTGGTCCTGTCCACCGGGGGTGGGAAGTGTGGAGCAGTGCAGGAGCAGGTGTGAATCATATTCCGGTGTTTTCGTTTTTACAACAATTGCAGAAGTACAGGATGTTGAAAATATGGAGGAGACACTGCGTACGCGCCGGGAGCATGAAGCGGTGACACGGCAGGTTCGTGCCATTCTGGAGAAATACACCGGAAAAACGCTGGCCCTGTCGGGAGAATCCTGTGCAGTCTGTGAAACGTGTGCCTGGCCGGAGGAACCCTGCCGTCATCCGGAAAAAATGATTCCCTGCATGGAGGGATACGGTATTGTCGTGCCGCTTCTGGCAGAGCGGACAGGGATCGAATTTTTCAACGGAAGCAATACGGTGACCTGGTTTGGTATGGTGCTGTTCACAGAATAAACATAAAGACACCACAAAACTGCCACAATGTGAACACAATTCGGTCAAATGCGGTGACTATACTGTAGCCATAAAGAAAAAGGACAGAGGAACGGAGATACCGGAAACGGATTTCCCCCGGAAAATAAAAACTGAAAGCTGTCCCGTAAGAAAGGAGTCTTCTTTATGAAGAAAAGAACAGTAATTTCATTATTGTGTGCAGGTGTACTGACTGTAGGCGCCTTTACTGGACTTACAGGATTTGCAGAAAAAGATGAGGCAGAAAATAAGAATTCAGACTATACACTTCTTGCCACCAGTGAGGTAGGGCAGGCAGAG
>JAXEBU010000211.1:0-12855 GCA_034093895.1 Candidatus Choladocola sp.
CCTTCAAAGCTCTGTCATTCATGCCGCTCCCCCATTCCTATTTTTCCGGGACGCCCCGTGTTCTTTTTATCTTATGAGGGAAAAAAGCATTTCATTACTCTTTCCCTGAGCAATGAAATGCTTCCTTTATGACTGCCGGAAGGCTGCTTACATCGGGACAGATAAACGATGCGCCTGCCGCTTCAAGCTCTTCCCGGCTTCCGTATCCATACAGTACACCGACACACGGAAGACCATTTTCCCGGGCTCCGTTTACATCATGTTCCCGGTCACCCACCATGATCACACTGTCTCTTCCGTCTGGTGCGATCCTGTTTAATACATAATCTATGACCTGACCCTTTTTACTGATGCGTCCGTCCAGCGTACTGCCTCCGATGATTTCAAAGCAGGTGTCCAGTTTAAAATACTCCAGAATCCTGCGGGCGAATACCTCCGGTTTTGACGTCGCCACAATAAGATGGAATCCTTCCTTCCGGAGCGTCTCCAGCGCTTCCGGAATCCCGTCATATACGTAGTTTTCACACCAGCCGCGGTCACGGAAATATACGCGGTAATCCTCCGTCGTCTTTTTTGCCTCTTCTTCCGTCATCCCGTAATACTTCATAAAAGAATCCACAAGAGGCGGCCCCACAAATGCCAGAAGCTTTTTCCGGTCCGTCTCCTCAATTCCATTCTGCTTCAGCGCATAAATCACTGAATTTACTATCCCCTCCGCTGAATCCGTCAGCGTTCCGTCAAGATCAAATAATACGTACTGTTCCATTTCTGTTGCCCTTTCTCCTGCTCTGAAGCTGAACTTCTGTCACGGAAACTGCTTCCGTCTACAGCAGCAGCTTCTTGTACAGAATGAGTTCCACTTCATTTTCGTACTTTTTTATCTCATACCGGTCGACCATCATGCCGATCAGCAGCAGCTGATTGCTCTCCCCCGGATCTCCCGAACCGGCAAGCTCCCAGTAAATATCCTCAATCGCCGCGTTTTTCGGCTCGCTCAGATATTTTTCCAGCGTGTGAATGCTGTGCTCGCACTCCGGAAGATAATTGGAACGGAATGTGATCCTGATCTGATCATCGTTCCGCTCAATTCCGGAATTCATCCGATCCGCACCGTTTGCAAAGAAATATATCGTCAGCTCCTCCACAATTTTTGCTACCTTTTTTTCTTCATGAACCATGGCCTGTTTCCTCCCTGATCATGCAGCTGTCAGGTTCTGTTTCCCTTCAGCTCTTTTTTCTGTTCTTTTTTCTTGTCTCATACTGCTTCATAAAGCTTTCAATTGCCGGCAGCATCACGATTGCCACCCATCCGGCACTGAATCCGTTATTGTAAAGATTCAGCCCGCCGTACATCTGGCTCGTGCACATAACGATCGCTGCATGCAGCATTCCGGCTGCCACTCCCGCAATAATTCCGAACTGACCGGCGATGGGCGACAGACCCACGCAGAACAGTGCCGCAATCTGGATGCCCGGCGTGCCGGGCGTATATTTCGTAAATAAAGTGGAAAGATATACTCCTGCCATCACCGGAAGATAATTTCTCAGATGAGCTCCAAAGGAGGAAAATCCGAATACGGTCAGCAGGCAGCCGAGAATCGGTCCCGACATGTCACCGCCTGACAGCAGAACCTGTATCTCTGCTGCAGCTCCCATCAGTCCCATATTCATCAATGTGGCTCCCGGACCGTCCATCAGTACAAAATCGGCTACGGCACGTCCCGGATGCTTCATGATCTTTCCCAGTTTTTTTATGTTTCCGTGTTCCAGCCAGAAGCCCAGCAGAAATACGGATATAAAGTAAATCATCAGTCCCGCAATAAGATAAATATTCCGCTCTGATTTCCAGATAAATACGGACTCACTCTCAATCCCATGGGCCTTCAGGACACAGAAGATAACGAAGGCAAGTGTACCTCCGGAGAATCCCACGTTAAAAAGGCTGTAGCCCATATGCATGGATGCTGTATGCATAGACAGCGGCGGAAGGACAAAACCGATAAAAATCCCCGCTGCTATGGCTGTCAGCAGATTGACCGCATACGTAAAAGGCAGAATAAATACCAGCTCCGACACGAAGGGAGAGAGGCAGGTGGCAAACAACGCAGTATAGACATACCTTGCAAAAGGAGCATGGTGCGCTCTCGCATACAGCCAGACGCCGAAAATCACCGGCAGGCTGTTCACCGGATTCTTTCCCCAGAATCCAAAACCGATACTGATAAACAGAGCAGCAAGTGTCAGCCCCGTATAGGGAATCTTCACCGCCTCAATCAGGCAGATCGAGAGAAGCATCATCAGAGCAGCGTTAAAAAAGCCTGCTCCGTATCCTGCCAGTTCAAAATAATCCGTAATCAGTGCATCACGTGACAGTATAATCTGCTTCATACCCTCGAAAATCTCTTTCGGCGAACCGGACAAAAATGCGGCAAGGAAGAGCAGCGCCAGAGATGCCAGGCAAAAACGGCGCAGTATCTTTTCCTGCAGCTGTATCTTCTGTTCTTTTTCCATCGGTACCTCCTCTGTACGGAAAAAGCTGCTGCAAAATGCAGTAGTATTTGCTCACATTTTGCAGCAGCTCTCTGTTTCTGTTATCGACGGACAGTTTCAGTTATTTCTGAACGTAAGCGGCCAGCGCACGGTCAAGATTTCTGATATGGTTGAACAGCCAGTCAACCACATTCTTCTGAACTGCTACCACGAAAGCATCTGTCGGCCCTTCTTCCTCCACCAGCATCTCATGGAGTTCCTCAACTGCTTTTTTAAACGCTGCATGCTGTTTCTTATGCTCGTCCATAGCCGGATAAGCCACCTGCTCCTGCAGCTTCTCTTCCTCTCCGAAATGGAAATCCGTGTACTCGGAAAGGTAATCCAGTGTCTTGATTGCTTCAAGCTTTCCTCCGCCCTGTTCACAGCAGTTTACCAGTTTATCAATCTTTCCAATCAGCTCTTTATGCTGTTCATCAATCATCTCATTGCCTGTAACCAAACTGTTGTCAAATTCAACTTTCATCCCTTTATCCTCCTGCTTTTTCTTACCGGTCCGGTCCCGCAGCTGCAGATTTTCCGTTCCGGATTTTCTCATAGATATCTGCTTTCTCTATCTTATCTCAATTCAGTCGTTTTATCAACTGTTTTTCATAGAAAAGCAGGAGCGCCGTCAGCCTTTTGTAATATGGAATCCTGCAAGATCATACAGTCTGGCCGTACCGCTGCATTTTCCGTTTATGCGGATTTTGCCTTCCTGTCCATACACGCGTGAAGTAAAGGTTTCTTCGCCGTCATTGACAAAAATTTCCAGGGATGAGGTGTCGGAAAAAATCCGGAGCCGGCGAAGCGACTCCAGCTTCACCTGCCGTATCGTCCGACCGCTGCCGCAGTTTCCCGGATCCAGCGACAGAATTCCGTCACTGTACTCCAGAAAGACGCCGCGGCGAAGCTCTGCTTTTACTGTTTCGCAGGAAGAAAAATCGATCTCAGCCTCATAGACAATGCCTTTCTCTCCCTGCATTTTCGTCAGATCACTGTAAACTCTCGGATTTCTTCTCAGCTGCTGCAGCTCTTCCACCGGCTCCTGAATCAGCCGTCCATCCCTTGTATGCAGTACCCGCGGGATCGTCAGTGCGTGCTGCCATCCGTTTTTTACCGTGGGATTCGTATATTCCGCATCCGGAATTCCCATCCAGCCAATCATTATTCTTCTGCCCTGTTCATCCTCAAACGTCTGCGGCGCATAAAAGTCAAAACCCCGGTCCACCATTCGAATATCTTCTGTCTGATCAATGATATACGTGTTCTTTTCAAAATCATACGCTGTTTTCATCACCGTACACTGGTGTACATTCTGAAAATCCAGTCCGCGCGATGTAACTCCCTGAGGACAGCAGATGAGATACATCTGCCCCTCCAGCCAGAACAGATCCGGACATTCCCACATGTAACCGAACGGTTCTTCTGTCGTTATCCGGCTGAAATACGTCCAGTTTTTCAGATCAGCGGAACGGTACACCAGAACCATACCACGGCTGTCTTTATCTCTTGCTCCCAGAACCATGTAGTAGTATCCGTCTTTTTTCAGAATTTTCGGGTCACGGATATGGGCACTCATATCATCCGGATAATCGCTGTTTGTCAGAATCAGCTCTTTTTCTGTAAAATGGAAGCCGTCTCTGCTGGTGCAATGTACTGTATTGCTTCCGCGCCCTGCCATGATGTAATCGTAATCGTCACGGTCAAAATATTTCACATTTCCCGTATAAAAATAGTGAACCGTTCCGTCCTCCACAAAGGCAGAACCGGAATATACACCGTGCGCGTCGAAATCATGATCCGGGAACAGAACAGGCGCACAGTCTGTATAATGAACAAAATCCTTTGTCACATAATGTCCCCACAGCTTCAGCTCACCTGTCGGTTCAAACGGAGTATACTGATAATAAATGTGGTATTCTCCGTTCAGCTGACACAGACCGTTTGGATCATTGAGCCATCCGGTGTCCGGCATCAGGTGGTACACAAGCCTGTCCGGATCCTTTTTTACTGCTTCCCGGTACGCTTCGTTCTGCTCATACCACTGCTCATAATCCTTCCGTAATACCTTATGGTACTTCCGCGGTACAAATCCTGCATTTTTCTCTTCCTGCAAACCCCGTGTTTCGAAAGCATCCTTACTGTCCCGGTTCATCCGCTGACCTCCTGTTGTTTCCTGCATACCGTCATTGCCCGATCTTTCCGGCAGGCCTTTTCTGACGCGAAGATTTCCACATCAAGGTCTCCGCCCTCCGGAAGGATCATCATTGTCTGCGCATTCAGTCCTTTTTCCCGAATCAGCTCCAGATCGGCACGAATCAGTCTGTCACCTTTTTTCACGCGGTCTCCCTGCTGTACAAACGCTTCAAATCCCTCTCCCTCCAGAGACACGGTATTAATACCCAGGTGAATCAGCACATCCACACCGGTATCCGAAGTGATGCCGACGGCATGCTTTGTCGGGAAGAGCAGACTTACCGTTCCGCTGCACGGTGCATATACTGTTCCGTCCTTCGGGTTGACCGCCACACCTGCTCCCAGCGCACCGGATGCAAAAACGGGATCGTCCGCACTGCTGACCGGAAGTACCTCTCCCTCCATGGGAACATAAAGTACCGTTTCATTTTTCACAGCCGGTTCAGCTGCCGCTGCTTCCCTGTTCGCATCTTCCTTCTCAATACGGAATTTCTTCCAGAAAATAACTGTGAGAAGAAAGGATACACCCATGGAAAGCGCAAGTCCGATGGCAAAATTCAGGTAAGACTCCGGCTTCATGGAGATAAAGCCCGGCAGTCCTGCCGCTCCGAGTGCCTGCGCCAGCGTCTTTGTTGCCGCCATATAAGCGCTTCCCACTGCAGAGCCGGCCATGGCAGCGTAAAACGGATATTTCAGTTTCAGGGTAACACCGAACATTGCTGGCTCTGTAATGCCCAGCAGCGCAGATACACCGGATGCAGAACAGATGGATTTCATTTTTTCATTCTTAGTCAGAAGCAGCACAGCCAGAACTGCTGCTCCCTGTGCCACATTGTTCATACTTGCCGTAGTAAAGATGAAGCTCCCGCCTGTCGTGGCACTCTCCGCCAGAAGCTGTGTTTCAATTGCAATAAAGCTGTGATGCATACCGGTCATTGTGATCGGTGCATACGCAAATCCGAAAACGGCGCCTCCCACAGGGCCAAGTGTATTGTAAAGCCATGTGATGCCTGCTGCCAGAAGATTTCCCGCTTCCCGCAGCGCAGGACCCACACAGATAAAAGTCAGAAAAGATGTCACAAGTACGGAAAGCAGCGGTGTCGTCAGATTATCGAGCCAGGAAGGCGTCACTCTGCGCAGTCGCTTCTCAATATTTGCAAGAATCCAGGATACTGCAAGTACCGGCAGTACCGTTCCCTGGTAACCGATTGCTGCAACCTCAAGTCCGAAAATATTCCAGACCGGCGGATCTGCAACACCGATGGAATAGGCGTTCAGCAGATCAGGATGTACCATGATCATACCCATTGCAGCTCCCAGAAAAGCATTTCCCCCGAATTTCTTTGTGGCGCTGAAACCGATCAGTACCGGCAGAAACGTAAACGGTGCGCTGGCAAAGGTATTGATTGCCGCAGCAAGCCCTGCCCACTGGGGATACATCTCAATAAGGGAACGGCCGCCAAACAGCTGGGATGTCAGCAGATTGTTCAGACCCATCAGCAGACCGCCTGCCACGATGGCAGGAATAATCGGCACAAAAATATCGCTGAGCATCTTGATGAATCTCTGAAGCACATTTCCCTTCTTCTCTTCTTTTTCCTCCGGCTCCTCGCTCACAGTTCCCAGCTGTTTCTGCACCTCCGCGCAGACCAGGTTCACTGTCCCCGAACCAAAAATAATCTGGAACTGGGACTGTGTCAGGAATACTCCTTTTACTCCCTCGAGATCGCTGAGCGCTTCCTCATTCCTCAGTTCATTGTCACGCAGCTGAAAACGCAGCCTTGTTGCACAGTGGGTCACTGTTTTGATATTATTTTTTCCACCCACGTACCGGATTACCTCACTTGCTACTTTTGTATAATCCATTGTTTTTCCCCTTTCCTTCCCGTCCATTTTTTGGAACCGGTCACATTTAGAATGATAAGGCATTTTTACGCATATGTCAATATTTTCTATGGCACCGGTGCCATTTTGAAGTGTAGAAAAACAGAGACGATTTTTGTGTATTTTTCACAACCTGTACCGGTTGTATCAAGCAGTCATACCTCCGCCTCTGTCATTCCGGGAAATTATGAGCTCTTCCCCTCTATCAGTTGAAAATCTATCACCTGCTTTTTCGGCACCGGTTCCCCTTTTACAAGCTTTAAAAGTGTCTCAGCTCCCAGATACCCCATAGCATAAGAATCAAATTTCAGCGTCGTCAGTACCGGCATCAGCAGCTCACTTTCATCGTATCCGCCAAATCCGGCCACAGCCACATCTTCCGGAATCCGCAGCCCCCGCTGCTGGAGAATCCGGTAGGCGCCAAAGGCCAGACGGTCAGTGGCACAGATCAGCGCATCCACTTTCCCACGATCCAATACCTTTTCCGTCATTCTCTGTCCGCTCTCATAGCTGTAATCGCCTTCCACGGTGATAATATCTTCCACACCGCATTCTCTCAGTCCGTCAAGCACCCCCTGCTTTCGTCGGATTCCTACGGCAATATCAGACTCATCCACTCCGAGGTAGGCCACTTTCTCCGGATGGCATCTTCCGATTCTTTTCCCGATCATACGTCCGGCTCCATAGTCATCTGCGATTACGGAAATACCGTCCTCAAAGTCCTGTGCCAGCACCACCACCGGTACCTGACCGGACGCAATCAGCCTTCTGTGTTCTTCTGTGATCGCAATGGCACTGAGCAGAATACCGTCCACATTCTGTGTCATAAGCCGCTGGAGATTTTTCAGCTCCAGCTCTGTACTGTGATCCGAATCCTTAATCAGCACTTCATATCCCTGCTCCCGCAGATATCGTCCGATGCTCGTCACCACCCGGCTGGTTACCTTGGAGTTCAGCGTCGGTACCACAACACCGATTACGTTGCTCTCGCGTGCTTTCAGCCGCGCAAATGTGTTCGGCTCATAATTGTATTTCTGAATAATCTCCTGTATCTTTTTCCGCGTACTCTCTTTGATGCTTCCTCCGTTAAAATAACGGGAGACGGTGCTCTTCGTCACACCGGCCATCTCCGCAATATCCGCCATTGTAATTTTCTCAGCTGTAGTATTTGTTTCTTTCTTCACCTGACGTTTTTCTTTTTCGCCGCCTTTCTGCGGCCCTTTCTGCTTTTTTGTTATTATAACGCAAACCGGTTCCATTGTATAGAAAAAGAATTCTGAATGTATTATTGTAAAATGATTCTGCATCTTATAAAATAACTTTTATGATCTGAATACAGCACACAGGAAAAGGAGACGGAATCATGTTTCATCCGGAATTACTTGATTTTGACATGATAAAAGAAATCGTAAAAAATGCTGCAAAGTCTTTCGGCGACCGTTCTGCAGCAGACCATATTACAGTGAAAGGACTTTCTGATTATGTAACGGAAGTGGATACCAACGTACAGAATACGCTGTACCGGGAACTCTCCCGGCTGTACCCCGACATTCAGTTTATGGGGGAAGAAAAAGACAACAGTGAAATTGATTTTGACGGTCCCGTCTGGATTCTCGATCCGGTAGACGGAACAACCAACCTGATCCACCGGTTCCCGGGAAGCAGCATTTCCCTCGGACTGGCAGCCGGTCACGAAATGATTGCCGGAATTATTTACAATCCGTACCAGGATGAACTGTTTTTCGCAAAAAAGGGAGGCGGCGCTTTTCTGAATGGTCGTCCCATCCATACAGGCACTTCAGCCACCGTATCACAGAGCCTGCTCTCAACGGGAACCTCACCTTATTATCATGAGTTTGCAGACACTGTATTTGAGCAAATGAAAAACGTCTTCCTCCACGCCCAGGATATCCGGCGTATCGGTTCTGCCGCCATTGAGCTGGCTTACATAGCCTGCGGTCGTCTGGACGGTTACTTTGAACTGCTGTTAAAGCCCTGGGATTTTGCCGCGGGAATGATTATCCTGCAGGAAGCAGGCGGACGTATCTCCGATTATCAGGGACGCCCTGTGTTTCCGGAACAGCCGGTGGCTGTTCTGGCCACCAACGGCCTGATTCATGAAGAAATGATCGAACTGCTGAAATGATTCCAGTCGGACGCACGTGAAACCTGGCGCGCGATTCCGGTCAGCCTGAGATGACATCTTTCTGGCCAGAATCGCTGCGCATCACGTAGCGTTTACGCTTCTGTCATAATCCGGTGCTTTCTGAGAAACTCATCGGAAAGAATAATACGTCCGATACAATCTGCCCATCCTGTCATGTGCGCACTCATATCTTCTTCCACACGCACAGTCAGTGTGCCGCCCGGCATATGGACGTATACACAGGGATCCGTCAAGCCAAGCTGATATGCCACGCCGGCTGCTGCACAGCAGCCGCTTCCCGTTGCAAGTGTATAGCCTGCGCCACGCTCATATACCTCTGTGTATATATTGTTTTTATCCGCAATCCGGATAATCTGTGTATTAATTCCGTCCGGGAACCGCTCTGACTTTTCCAGTTCCGCACCGATTGCGCAGACTGCTTCTTTCGAGATATCTTCCATGGGGATGATGCAGTGCAGATTTCCCATCCACACACACGTACCCTCATACGTTTTTCCGTTGTACACAACGGGGACACGCTCGCTCTTCGGAGCTGCTGCATCCATCTGTAATTCTCCCACAGGCTCTGTCTGTCCACAGTACAGCCTGCCCATGGAAATCGTCATTTCCCGTGCCTCTTCATTGTGATAATGAACAGTAACCTCCCTGCTCTGGGTCTGGAGTGTAAAATCCTTTTTCATCACATATCCGGCATCCTTCAGATATTTTGCAAAAATGCAGAGGCCGTTGCCGCTGATGGCCGCCTCACTTCCATCCGGATTATAAATTTTCACACCCATTTTGCCGAACATCTGAATCGGTCCCACAAGAATTCCGTCAGAGCCTGCTCCGAACTGACGGTTGCAGATATTCCGGATATCCTCCGGTTTCAGCTCATAATCATTTTTCAGGCAGTCGTAAATCAGATAATCATTTCCAAAACTCTGATACATGCTTAATGTCATTTCCATATATAAAATCCCCCTGTATAATCCGGCAGTCATCCGGATTTTCCGCTCCGGACAGTTCAGACATAAGAGATTTGTATCTTAACTGTTCCGGACAGTCATTATTTTCTATTATCATACTCCACATTGTGCAGCAGAAAAACGAAAAATGTGCTGTTTTTCTTGCGGATTGTGCTGTATAATATCAGATATGAAGAATGAAGCTTATCAGAAAACAGGTTATTTACACAGTGACTTCCGTCTGTTCCATCTGACCAGTACGGAGGCACGTGATTTTCAGAGTCATTATCATGACTTTCACAAGCTGCTGGTTTTCCTGCAGGGCAGCCTCAGCTATTATATCGAAGGAGAAACATACCAGCTGCAGCCATACGACATTGTTCTTGTGCCTGCCGGAGAGGTACATCATCCTGTCATCCATGATGACACGCCGTATCACCGTGTGATCCTCTATATTTCACAGGACTTTTTTGAACAGTACCGTCTTGGCGGAACCGATCTGTTCCGATGTTTTTCGCTCTGTGCCGGGTACGGTTCTCATATCCTCCGCATGGAGCATTTCCGGGACAGCCGCCTGTATCCCGTCATGCAGGAAATGATACTGTCTGCCGGGGAAGCGGACGAAATCAGGTCACTGGAAAGGCAGAAATCACTGCCGTCTTCCGGATTCTCTGACGCATCGTCTTTTGGAGAACGTTCCGCTTCTCTGGATCTGTATCAGCGCTCTCTGCTGCTGCAGTTTCTTCTCCTGCTGAACAAGTATGCCTGCGGCAGCGATCTGTCCTGTCCGGCACCTACCAGCTCCAATCCGCAGATTCTTCAGGTGCTTGCGTATATCAACCATCATCTGTCGGAAGAGCTCTCCGTTGACCGGATTGCCGATGCCTGCTATCTGAACCGTTCTTATCTGATGCATCTGTTCCGCAGAGAAACAGGCTATACACTGGGATCCTATATTACAGAAAAGCGGCTGTTCATCGCCCGGAATCTGATCCAGTCCGGTACGACAATCACAGATGCCTGCATGCAGAGCGGTTTTTCCGGATACACATCCTTTTACCGCGCCTACCGAAAAAAATTCGGAGAGCCTCCAAAAGAGTCACGCCGAAATCATCTGTCCTGATCAGATCATGAAGGGAATTTTCCCTGAATGACCAAAACAGCTTTCTGATAGGAAACAGAAAGAACTGCTGCAGAAGATATCATGGATAAGTGATTCCCGAGAATACTCTGCAGCAGTTCTTTTTAAATTTTATCTCTGCGGCAAATTCCACTGCACCGGCCCTTCCGGCAGGATTTCCTGCTCCCGAAACAGCGCATCCACCGCACATCTGTATTCCGTAAGGCTCTGAGCCTTATGAATTTTCTTTTTGTACCGTTCCCGGTCTGTAAACAGATGGATCATATAAATCCACATCTCCTTCATGCGGAACATGGCATTTTTGTCATCGCTGAAGATTTCCCGGTAGCCTTCCAGCACCTCGTCATGAAAAGCCCGCAGAGTTCTTTTGTCCGTCGTTTTTCCTGTACGAAGCTGACAAATCAGACCCGGATTTGCAATCACTCCACGGCCCAGCATCACTGCATCCACCCACGGAAACTCATCGGCAAATTTACTGTAATCCTGCGCCGTCAGCAGATTGCCGTTATAACAGACCGGCGAATTTCCATTCTGTTCTCTGTAGTATTCCGCCAGTTTTTGGAAAAGTTCCCGGTTCGGGATGCCGCGATAAAAATCCTTCTGCGTTCTCGGATGGATAATCAGCTCCGAAAGCGGATATTTCGCATAGATTTCCATCAGACGAAAGGCATTCGAATCATCTTCTCGTCCGATCCTCGTCTTTATGGAGATCCTAACAGGGGTCTTTTCAAAAATCTGCTCCAGGAAACGATCCAGCTCCTCCGGATAAGCCAGAAAACCGGAGCCCTTATTTCTGGATACCACCGTGCCGGACGGGCAGCCCAGGTTCAGATTAACCTCTTTATATCCCATATCCTTCAGCGCATCGGCTGTGATCAGAAAATGTTGCGGATTGTTTGTCAGGATCTGCGGAATCAGCGTTTTCACGCGGTTGTTCTCCGGCAAAACATCACGCCGCTCTTTCGTGCGGAGAATCTTATTCTGATCCGGCGCGATGAACGGCGTGAAATACCGGTCCGTCCCCGGAAAATATTTTTCCAGGGCGTTCCGGTAAATATGTCCCGTTATCCCCTCAAGGGGAGCAAGGTAATACTTCATTTCAGTTCAGTGATTCCACTGCCGCTCTTTCAATGGGCAGTCCTGCCTTGTATCTCTCAATGAATGTTTCAAATCCTGCCACATCTGCCGGATCCGGATCCATCTTCGTACCTGCATTGCCTGCAAATACTTTATCATCGAGGAACTGTGCCAGTGTCTCTTCTTTTCTGTTTACCATATAGGAAGCCAGAAGAGCAATGCCCCATGCTCCGCCTTCTCCTGCTGTCTCCATAACGGAAACCGGAGAATTCATTGCGGCAGCCAGTATACTCTGTCCCACGCCTTTCGTCTTGAACAGTCCGCCGTGTCCCATGATTCTGTCGATCTGAACATTTTCTTCTTTCATAAGGATATCGAAACCAACCTTCAGTGCACCGAGGGAGGTATACAGATTGACGCGCATAAAGTTTGCCAGACTGAATTTGCTGTTAGGTGTACGTACAAACAGCGGGCGTCCTTCATCGAATCCTGTGATATGCTCTCCGGAGAAGTAGTTGTATGCCAGCAGTCCGCCGCAGTCCTTATCTCCCTCCATTGCTTTGTTGTACAGAGTACCGAAAAGCTTTGTCATGTCCACTTCCACACCGAATGCTTCCGAGAACTCTTTAAAAATATTCACCCATGCATTCAGATCAGAAGTACAGTTATTGCAGTGAACCATTGCAACCAGATCACCGGCCGGAGTCGTTACAAGATCGATTTCCGGATATGCCTTCTTCAGATCCTTTTCCAGGACAAACATTCCGAATACAGAAGTACCGGCTGATACGTTTCCTGTTCTCTGTGCCACGCTGTTGGGAGCTACCAAAACGGTTCCACAGATAATGCGCCACCTGACGAACACCAATTTCATGCGCCGCGCCGCCGAGATTAAAGAAGCAGTAATGCACGCG
>JAXEBU010000212.1:0-14010 GCA_034093895.1 Candidatus Choladocola sp.
CGTAAAGCCGGACACCACCTCGAAAAGAGCGTCTATGTAAGAAGGAATACTTCCCGCAAATACAAAAGGCAGGGCACCGAATGCACTTAGGGCAACCCAGCACAGCGCAACAGAGACAAAACCTTCTCTGGCATACATGGATTTGTTTTTCAGTTTTCCCCTGCTCAGCAGGAAACCGCACAGAAGGCACAGCAAAACAGCTGCCAGAATGGAAAATCCTGCTTTTTCCCGGTAAATCACTGCTACCAGGCAGGCGGGAGCCATAAAAATCGCTTCGAAAATCAGCACCCATCCAATAACATATTTTATGATTTTATAATTCATCTCTCACGACCTACTTTGCTAATATATCATCAATATCATTCAGCCCCGTCTGCTGCGTGATGATAATGACGGTGTCGCCCACTTTCATCGCATCCATACCGCGCGGTATGATAATCTTCCCGTTCCGGTTGATGCATGCTACCAGAATGCCTTTTTTGATCTTCAGTTCCTGAAGCGGAATATCGGTTGCTCTTGACTTTTTGCGGATCACAAATTCCAGTGCCTCAGCCTTGTTGTCTATAATTTTGTGCAGCGTTTCCACATTACTGCCGAGAGAATTCTTCATGGACCGGACGTAACGGATAATATACTCGGAGGTAATGTCTTTCGGATGAATCACGGTATCGAGATCAAGTTCCCTGATCACCTCGTCGAAAGCAATCTTATTGATCTTTGTTACCAGCTTCATATTCCCGACCTTTTTGGCGTACAGAGAGAGAAGAATATTCTCCTCGTCAATATTTGTCAGAGCGGCAAAGCTCTCATACCGGGTCAGTCCTTCCTCCAGAAGCAGATCCTTGTCTGTTCCGTCACCGTAAACAATGGTTGCCTTTGGCAGCAGTTCACACAGCTGTTCACACCGCTTCATGTCCTTTTCCACCAGTTTTACCCGGATACCTGCCGCCAGCAGCATCTTCGACAGATAGTAGGAAATGGCACTTCCGCCTACTATCATAATATTCTTCACCTGGTTGGACACGATACCAACCTGACGGAAAAAGTTATTTGCGTCTGCCGTCGCACCCACAAAGGAAACGAGATCCCGCGCCTTCAGAACAGAATCTCCGTCAGGGATAATCAGCTCGGAGCCACGCTCTACGGCACAGATCAGAACATTCCCGCGGATTTTGGAAGAGAGGTCTGAAAGCTTCATATTATTCAGCACGGAATTCTCCGCAACGCGGAACTTCAGAAGCTCCACACGGCTCTTTGCAAACGTATCCACATCAATAACAGAGGGAAACTTCAATACCCTGGCAATTTCGCCTGCAGCTGCCAGTTCCGGATTGATCACCATTGCAAGGCCCAGCTCCTCCTTGATAAAGTTCAGCTCTGAATTGTACTCCGGATTGCGCACCCGGGCAATCGTATGGCAGTTTCCTGCCTTTTTTGCAATCAGGCAGCAGAGAAGATTCATCTCATCCGAACCGGTCACTGCAATCAGCAGATCCGCATTCTCAATTCCCGCCTCCACCTGCGTCGTATGACTGGAACCGTTTCCCACCACGCCCATCAGATCATACTGGCTGGAAACCTCCTGAACAACTTCTTCTCTGTTGTCAATTACAGTGATATCATCTCCCTCTTTGCTCAGCTCGGCAGCCAGCGTCTGTCCGACCTTTCCAAGACCCACGATAATAATCTTCATACAGCCTCTTTCCTCCCGGTATCTGTTTATGCCAGTTCCCTGCTTACTCAGAAATATTCCCGGGCCAGTTTTTCAAACTCCGGCAGAGCATTCCGGATTGTCTCATAAGAAACACAGTATGCCAGTCTGACGTATCCGGGGCAGGCAAAGGAGCTGCCCGGTACCATCAGAATGTGATATTTCTTTCCTGCTTCCACGAATTGTTTCTCATCCTCCACGGGAGATTTCATCCAGAGATAAAACGCACCTTCCGGTCTTACGCATGTAAAGCCGCACTTTGTAAGACCCTCGTAAAGCGCCTTTCTGTTTCTGTCATAATATCCCAGATCAACTTCCGCATCCACACATTCTGCCACCGCAAGCTGAATCAGAGAAGGCGCATTGACACATCCGCTGATTCTGTTTGCAATTGTAGCGGCCGTAATCGTATTCTCACTGTCTTCCACCTCATCCGGAATCACCACATATCCGATTCGTTCTCCCGGAAGAGAGAGCGACTTGCTGTAAGAATAAACTACCATGGTGTTATCATAATACTTTGTAACAAACGGTACACGTGCCCCGTCAAAAGCCAGCTCACGGTACGGTTCGTCTGAAATCAGGTAAATCGCATGACCGTATTCCTTCTCTTTTTCTTTCATCACATCGGTCAGTCGTACAATAGTCTCTTCAGAGAATACGACTCCGGTAGGATTGTGCGGATTATTGATAATCACAGCCTTGGTTCTGTCAGAAATTTTCTCTGCAAAATCCTCCAGATTCAGCTGAAACGTTTCTGTATTCGGCGATACCTCCACCAGAACGCCGTCATAATTTCTGATATAGGAACCGTACTCCAGAAAATACGGTGCAAAAACAATCACCTCATCGCCGGGATCCACCAGCGTTTTCAGGCATACATTCAGACCGCTGCCGGCTCCGACTGTCATGATCAGATTGTTTTCCGTAAAGGATGTGCCGAATCTCTGATTCAGATTGTCTGCGATGGCCTTTCTCACATGAGGAAAACCGGCATTGCTCATATATCCGTGAACGAACACGGGATCCTCTTCCTCCAGAATACGCGTTATCGCTTTCCGGATTCTGTCCGGTGCCGGGACATTGGGATTTCCGAGGCTGAAATCATATACCTTATCCGCCCCATACTGCAACGCCATCTTTTTTCCCTCTTCAAACATCGCTCTGATCGCAGAATTATTCGTCAGATACGGCTGCATTTTTTTCGCTATCATCTTTCGTTAGAACCTCCCGTATTTGTTATTACTCACCACTGTTATAGAAGTGGGAGTCTTCTTCGACTGAGATAAATCTTTATGTTTTCTTAATTCTTTCAGAAAAATCATAATACCATACTTATATGGGAATCATTATACCCGTCTCCTCCCGGACTGTCAACGTTTGTCAGACAGACTGACTGCCGCACCGTGGCGGATTTTTCGCTTTTCCACCATTTGTGCGGCAGTCTGTATCTTCTGCGTTCCCCCGGAAGGCGTATGAATCCCTTCCGTCAGCCGTTTTCCTCAAAGGGGAAACGGAACCGGGTCAGACCGAACCGGTCACGCAGTCCGGTCAGTTCCTTCTGAACCGCCTCCCCCACCGGTACTCCTTTATCCTGACGGAATTTCCGGATCTCATACTCTTTCTCTCCGGCAGTAAAAATCCGATCCTGCCCCGGTGCCTTTTCAGAAGCACGCAATTCCCGGAGAATATTTCCTGCCGTTTTCTTAAATGTGTCCGCTCCCAGAAAAGCTCCCGGATCGATGGCAATAAAGAAGTGTCCCAGCGGATACGGAATCCTGTTGCCCTCTGCATCAAATCCTGTCAGCATTTTCAGATAGCTTCCCGCCTGCAGCGCGGAGGACAGAATCTCAACTACTGTGGCGTAGCCGTATCCTTTATAGCCGGCCAGCTCTTCACCGATTCCTCCCAGCGGAGCCAGCGCAGCCCTTTTTTCATTTAATGCCTTCAGAATATCCTGGCTGTCCGTCATCGGCTGTCCGTCTCTGCCGATCACCATGCCGGCAGGTGTATCCATACCGGCCCGTGCATAATACTCAATTTTCCCTCTCTGGGAAATCGATGTGGCACAGTCCAGCACAAAGGGAAACGGCTCATCTGTCGGAAGTCCGAAGGTTATGGGATTCGTTCCCAGCATGTTTTCCACACCAAAAGTCGGAGCAATGGACGGTCGGGCGTTCGTTCCCGTGATTCCGATCATATCATTCTGTGTACACATGGTGGCATAATAACCCGCAATTCCGTAATGGGTGGAATTTCTCACGGCCACCATACCCATGCCGTATTTCTTTGCCTTGTCAATCGCCATCTGCATGGATTTCTTTCCGATGACCATGCCCATGCCGTTGTGGCCATCCACCACAGCCGTCGTTGCGGTCTCACGGATCACTTCAAACTGTGTAACCGGATTCAGAATTCCGGCATCAATCCGGTCAATATAAATCGGCTTGAAGCGGTTGCAGCCGTGGCTCTCTATTCCGCGTCGGTCACTTTCCAGCAGTACATCCGCGCAGACAGCGGCATCCTCCCGAGGCACTCCTTCTTTCACGAATACCTCAATCATAAACTGTTCCATCATTTCCCATGGAACAAAAGGCCTCGTCTCCTCCATCCGGCTTACCTCCTATCTGCACAGTTCACCCACTACCTGATTGATCACCTTTCCGTCCGCTTTGCCCTTCAGTTCTCCCATTACAGCCTTCATAATCTGTCCTTTGTTTTTGGTAGCAAGAAGATCTGCAAATTTCTCTGTAAGATAAGCTTTTACCTCCTCCGCAGACATCAGCTTCGGAGCATATTCGGAAATTACATCGTAACGGAACTGATATTCTGCCTTCAGATCAGCACGTGACTCCGGACACGTATCGATCTGCTCCTTTACTGTTTTCAGTTCTTTGAGAATCACGCGGTCTGCCAGTTCCGACGGGATGTCCTCTCTGCATCCCTCGTCGATTGCCGCTTTTTTCACAGCGGAAACGAGGGATGATATCGCTTCTTTTCTCGGTTTATCTTTCGCCTTCATTGCGGTCACCATATCTTTTCTCAGTAATTCAATATCCATAATCCATTCCTCCTGTTTATTTTTCTTTCTATTTTACTCCCTTTTCTCTGCACCGGCACGTTTTTTTGCAATTTTATGCATCTCCTCCGTCGCAAAGGCAAGTTTTGTCACTGCATCACGCTTTGTCAGATAGCACCAGAAGCTGTCGTCAGGGATTGACAGATCCACACAGTCTCCCCGTCCCAGATAATCATATTCGATATGAAGGCTCTCAAGGCTCCTGGCTGTCCGCACCAGTGTAAAATCTTCGCCGTAATAGCTGCATTCCAGTCTCGTTCCGGCAGGTGTCTGTACCAGTCTCCCTTCCCCCTGCGGATAAAATTTCCCGGATCCCGGAAGGGTCTCCACCTGAACCGTATCCTGGAAAAAGTATGTCCCGTTCTCGATCTCTTCCCGCACGCACTGCCGTTCCCAGCGGCTCCAGTCGGGAATATGTGCAAATTCTGTTTCGCCCTTCCGGGCCTGCAGCCGGCCGTATTCATCCATTTCCCATCGTTTTCCGCATTCACGGCACCACAGCTTCGTTCCGGCAGAATCCATACGGAATTCCTTCCGGCAGGCCGGACACTTGTAGAGAAGCGCATGAAGGCCTCTCGCACGCTCCGGATGACTGATTCTGATGCCATGCTCGTACTGCCACCGGAAATCATCGTACGCAAAGCTCTCTCTGATTTTCTCATTAATCTGTGCCGGTGAGAGTTCTTCTGCTTCCTTCGCAGTGACAACGGGAATCATCTCTGCTTCCACGTGAGATTTTTTGTTGATTTTATTCCACTGAGGGCAGCTGACAAAGCTTCCGTGAATACGCAGAACCACCACCGGAACCTTCAGTGCCGTAACCAGCTTTCCCAGAGACTCCGGCAGGCAGGAAGTACACCCATCCAGCGAATACTGACCTTCCGGAAACAGCACAAAAATGCTTTTCAGCTGATTGAGACAGTACCGGATATTTTTGAGCAGATACCTGTCACCCGCAATTTTCCGCGTACCTACCACACCCATGGACCGCAGAAGCGGTTCCGGGTACGTACTGAACTCCTTCAGTGTCAGAAGATTATTGACAGGATGGGGATGTGTTGCCCTTAGCATGATGCTGTAATCCACAGTCGAGCTGTGATTTACCAGCAGCAGATATGGCGCATTCACCTGATCCATTTTCTTTTTCTTCAGTTTAAACTTTCTCTTTCTCAGATCCGGCCAGCTGATCATATATTTTGCCCATGTCAGCAGAAATCCCGGCCGCCCCGGTTTTCTTGCGAAATCAAAATGCTTTACTCTTTTCTTCTTCACAACTGCATCCTCTGCCGGTAGCTATCCCCGCGTTTTCCATACGATTATAAAGAAACCTCTGCGTGCGGCTGCAATAACCGCTGCAGAGGTTTCCATCTGATATTCTGTATCACAATAGTTCTGTCAGAAATTCCACATCTGCGCTGTCGGGATCATCAGGTCAGAAAATCCTTCAGACGTTTGCTCCTGGATGGATGGCGCAGTTTGCGCAGCGCCTTCGCCTCTATCTGACGGATACGCTCACGTGTCACGTTGAATTCCTTGCCGACTTCTTCCAGAGTCCTTGCTCTTCCGTCCTCAAGACCGAAACGCAGACGGACTACCTGGCGTTCACGGTCTGTCAGTGACTCCAGAGCAGTTCCCAGTTCCTCCCGCAGCATGGAAAAAGCTGCAGAGTCCGCCGGTGACAGTGCTGTATCATCTTCAATGAAATCACCGAGATGAGAATCGTCTTCCTCACCGATGGGCGTATCCAGCGATACCGGATCACGCGAAATCTTCAGCACCTCACGTACCCTGGCCACCGGAACGTTCAGCCGTTCTGCCACCTCCTCCGGAGTCGGTTCACGGCCCAGCTCCTGAAGCAGCGTTCTTGTCATACGCAGTGTCTTGTTGATGGTCTCCACCATATGTACCGGGACACGGATCGTTCTTCCCGTATCAGCGATTCCTCTGGTGATCGCCTGACGGATCCACCACGTCGCATACGTACTGAACTTGTATCCCTTTGTATAATCGAATTTGTCCACAGCCTTCATCAGGCCCATATTTCCTTCCTGAATCAGATCCAGGAACGGCATACCTCTGCCGACGTACTTTTTGGCTATACTTACCACGAGACGGAGGTTCGCTTCGGTCAACTTTTTCTTGGCTTCTTCATCGCCCTGTTCTACTCTTCTTGCCAGCTCAACCTCTTCCTCTCCGGAAAGCAGCGGAACGTTTCCGATCTCTTTTAAATACATACGCACCGGATCTTCCGTACTGACGCCTTCCAGTACATCCACATCGTTGATCAGGTCAATCTCGTCATGATCAGACAGCAGAATGTCCTCTTCTGATTCCAAAAGCAGATCGTCTGAATTATCGTCCGGAGATTTTCCCTGTATGATATCGACATGATTCTTCTCCAGATACTCCAGAATCATGTCCATTTTATCTTCAGTCAGTTCAATTCCGCTGAAAGCATTGAGAATTTCTTCATATTCCAACGTGTTTTTTTTCGTCTTGGCCAACGCTTTCAGGTTTTCCAGAGTCTTTAAAAACTGCTCCTGTGCTTCATTCATGAGTGCTCTCTCCTCGTCAATATCGTTCCTTTTAACATAACATTTTTGTCAATCGCTGTCAACGGCTCCGCCAAAATTGTCAAAAGATTCACCATTCTGTCATTTACTTTCAAGGAGCGGAGTCACATTTCTCAGGGAAATGACCGGTCCTCCCGTATGTTCGATGTATTCTCTTGTAATTCTGACGCTTCCTATGTTGTCATCCTTCGGAATCTCATACATGATATCAAGCATAAACTCTTCAATGATGGCCCGCAGCGCACGCGCTCCCGTTTTCTTTTCCATCGCGCGTTCCGCAATCGCCTCCAGCGCGCCGTCATCCATCTCCAGTTTTACCTCATCCAGAGCCAGAAGCTTCTGATACTGCTTGATAATGGCATTGCGCGGTTCTTTCAGGATCCGCACCAGCATCTCTTTCGTCAGAGACTGCAGTGCAAAAATAATCGGAAGTCTGCCGATAAATTCCGGTATCATTCCAAATTCACGCAGGTCTTCCACTGTGACTCTCGTCAGCAGATCGGGATCATTGTCGTACTTGTCCTTCAGGTCCGCAAAAAATCCCACGGAAGCCTGCTTATTCAGCCTTTCCTTGATAATCTCCTCCAGTCCCGGAAAAGCTCCGCCGCAAATGAAAAGAATGTTTCTTGTGTTCACCGTCGTCATTGGAACCATTGCATTTTTGCTGGCGGCACCTACCGGCACCTCCACTTCGCTGCCCTCCAGCAGCTTCAGCATTCCCTGCTGCACGGCTTCACCGCTCACATCCCGCTGGTTTGCGTTCTTTTTCTTTGCGATCTTGTCAATCTCATCAATAAAAACAATTCCCTGCTCGGCACGGTCCACATCGTTGTCCGCAGCCGCCAGAAGACGCGAAATCACACTCTCAATATCATCACCGATATACCCGGCCTCAGTCAGAGATGTCGCATCTGCAATGGCAAGCGGTACGTCCAGCATACGTGCCAGCGTTTTCACAAGATACGTTTTGCCGCAGCCGGTGGGACCAATCATCAGCATATTTGACTTTTCAATTTCAATGTCGTCCATGGTATCTGTGGCAATCCGTTTATAATGATTATACACCGCCACTGAAATCACCTTTTTGGCATATTCCTGGCCGACCACATACTCGTCCAGCTTTGCCTTGATCCTGTGCGGTGCGGGAATTGACTTGATATCGAATTCCTTCTGCGCCTCTTTTTCCTTCGGTTTTTTCTTTTTTACCTGCTGCGCTCTCGGCATTCCCATATTCCCGAAGAGATCCGAGATGTTGATCATGCTGATATTCGGAATCCTTCTGTTTTCTTTCTTACTGTCCTCCTGCTCACCCTGCTGTTTTTCATGTCCGTTCTGCTGCCCGGTCAGCGCTGACAGATCCATCATATCCGCGTACGGGAATCCGGATGATTCCATCGCATTTACCGCACTCTGCATGCACTCCTGACAGATGCAGATCTGATTGGGCAATTCCAGCATCTTCCCTGCTTTGCTTTCCGGACGACGGCAGAGAATACAGAATTTTTCGTATTCATCCTCCCGTTCTTCCTGACTGCGTTCTTCCAGATTCTGTTCTTCCATACTCTCCTCCACAGGCACCCGGATGATGCCTTCTTTTTCTTCTGTTTCCCCGGACTGATACAAACGGTTCAGTATGTATCCCGGGGCTGTTCGCTAAAAGTAACCACTGTCTCTTTTCCAGTATAGCTGCCGCCATCCGCTGTCAAAAGCTCCACGACAACCGTCTCTCCTGCCCGGTAGTACTCCATCAGCTCCGAGAAACGGGAAATGGACGGGACAGAATTTCCATCTATTTTACTGATTATATCTCCACGCTTCAGGCCTGCCTTCTCTGCCGGTGAGCCATCAGCCACTTCATAAACACAGATTCCGTTTGGAATATCGTACAGCATTTTTGCCTCAGAGGAAATATCCTGTACGTAAACGCCAAGATACGCCTGTTCCTCTGCCGCTGCTTTTGTTCTTGTCTTTTTATTCATCAGCGTTTCAAGAATCGGTATTGCATCATTGATCGGTATGGCGTATCCCATTCCCTCCACACCTGAGGAGGCAGCCTTCGCCGAATTGATTCCGACCACTTCTCCGTCCACATTCAGCAGTGCCCCGCCGCTGTTTCCGAAATTAATGGCTGCATCTGTCTGAATATACGTATTCTGCACATCGTCAATGGTCAGAGAACGGTTCAGTGCACTGACAATTCCCAGTGTAACGCTCTGGCCGTATCCCAGCGCATTTCCGATGGCAATGGCAGGTTCTCCGACGCGGATCGCACCGGAATCTCCCAGCGACGCAACGGTAATCTGATTCATTACGCTGTCCGGAATATCTGACAGACTGACAGAAACCACAGAAAGATCGTATTCCGGCTCACTGCCCTTCTCCACTGCCTTCACGACAGCATCCGCCTCATCTTCCGTATCAACTGAAAAACAGACGGTCAGGGAATTGGCCCCTTCTATTACATGGTAATTGGTGGCTATGAGCAGTTCTTCATCCGTCTTTGCGATAATAAATCCCGATCCGCTGCTTTCACTTTCCATCTCCATTGTTCCGTAAAACATGTAGCGGACTTCCTGTACTGATTTGTTTGTGATAGCCACAACGGAAGGCATGGCATCCACCACCACATCTGACACATCCAGTACGGAAGCGCGCATCTTTGCAGACTGCTCCGGATTCTTTTCTGTTCCGCTGTCACTTAACTGCACCTGCAGCGTACTTTCTTCCTGCTGCACTGTTATATCCTGCTTTTCCTGAAGCTTTAAATAATAACGGACTGTTGCCGCAGCGCCTCCGGCCACAACCAGCAGGGTCAGGACCGCCGCTGCAATCCATACACCTGCAGTTCCGTGCTTCTTTCTTTTGCGTTTTACAGGCTCCTGTCTCTCCGGATCGTATCCGTCATAATTTTCATCATACAAGGTAATTTCCTCCTTCATCCTGCAGCTGTTCTGTGTTCAGTCTATCAGCAAAATGTGTAGATTCTGTGACAGTCTGATTCATGCAGGTGATGCCGGACCTTTTTGTCTGTCGGAATCAGGATTCCATGTATTCTGCCGTTTTATTCCACTGTCACGGATTTCGCAAGATTTCTGGGCTTATCCACATCACAGCCCTTTCCAAGGGCAACGTAATAGCCAAACAGCTGCAGCGGAATCACTGCCAGGGAATTGGTAAAATACTTGTGTGTTTTCGGAATGTAAATGACGTAATCCGCTGCCTTTTCCACTTCTGTATTTCCCACATTGGTCACTGCCAGCAGAAAAGCGCCTCTCGTCTTTACCTCAACCATATTGCTGAGCATCTTTTTATAGAGATCTTCCTGGGTCAGCACGGCAGCCACCAGCGTTCCCTCTTCGATCAGGGAAATCGTGCCATGCTTCAGTTCTCCGGCTGCATACGCTTCGGAATGAATGTAGGAAATCTCTTTCAGTTTCAGCGATCCTTCCAGAGAAATTGCATAATCAATGCCGCGGCCAATGAAAAAGATATCTCTCGCCGCAATGTATCTGTTTGCAAAACGCTGGATTTTTTCTTTATGATCCAGCAGAAGCTCGATGTGCTGCGGAAGCTTTTTCAGCTCCGAGATCATCTCATCCACTTCTTCCCGGGTCACGGTGCCTTTTGCCTGGGCAAAACGGATGGCCAGAAGATATTCTGCAATCAGCTGGGTGCTGTACGCCTTCGTGGTAGCCACTGCAATTTCCGGCCCCGCCCAGGTATACATCACGTTGTCCGCCTCCCGCGCGATGGAGCTTCCCACCACATTAACAATACCGAGGACACGTACGCCCCTTTTCTTCGCCTCACGCAGTGCAGCCAGTGTATCTGCCGTTTCGCCCGACTGGCTGACTACAATCAGAAGTGTATCCTCATCAAGAATGGGATTGCGGTAGCGGAATTCCGATGCCAGATCCACCTCTACCGGAATCCGGGCCATTCCCTCAAACACATACTTGGCCGAGACACCCGTATGATATGCAGAACCGCAGGCCACAATGAAAATTTTGCGGATTTTCCGGATCTCCTCGTCGGTCATGCCCAGCTCTTCAATTTCCACTTTTCCGTCTTTGATTCTGGGATTCAGCGTATCCAGCACCGCCTTCGGCTGTTCATAAATCTCCTTGAGCATAAAATGCTCATACCCCGCCTTCTCGGCTGCTGACACATCCCACTGGATCGTCACGGATTCTTTCTCGATGGGCTCACCGTCCACATTGAAAAAGCTCATTTCTCTGTCTGTCAGACAGACGATTTCCTCGTTCTGAATAAAGTAAACGTCCCGTGTATATTTCAGAACCGCCGGCACATCGGATGCAATGAGGTTTCCCGTTCTGGAGGAACCGACAATCAGCGGACTGTCTTTGCGGACAGCGTAAATAATACCCGGATGATCGAGGAACATAATCCCCAGTGCGTAAGAGCCCTCCACACGGCTCATCATTCTTGTGATGGCTTCCAGCGGATCGCCTTTATAGTAAAAATCAAGAAGGTGTGCAACCACTTCCGTATCCGTCTCAGAGTGGAAAGCGTACCCTCTGCCCTGCAGCATCTTTTTCAGTTTCAGATAGTTTTCAATAATTCCGTTGTGGACCACCGCAATCGACCGTGCGTTATTAAAGTGAGGATGTGCATTCTGGTCAGAAGGAATGCCATGCGTTGCCCATCTCGTGTGGCCGATGCCGCAGGTACCGGGCATCATCTCTCCGCCGTGGGTCATCTCACTTAACACCTTCAGCCGTCCCCTCGCCTTTACAACCTGTATTTCCGAACCGTCATACACCGCCATTCCGGCCGAATCATAACCGCGGTATTCCAGTTTATCGAGACAGTCCAGCAGTACCGGCGCGGCCTGCTCAGTTCCTGTATAACCTACAATTCCACACATTTTCCATTCCTCCAATCACGCTTATTCCGTGTCTGTCCGTGCTGTCACAGACTTCATTTCCAGTATTCCCGATTCATTGTACATGCCAGAACCACCCGCCGCGGAAGCTTCTGATACGCTTTTCCCAGCCTGTATCCGACGTACTTGCAGCCGCTCTGCAGAAACAGTTCCGGCAGAAGCCGGATCCTGCCCGTCTTCAGCAGCCAGCCGGCTGTCTGCTTTACCATACGGATACCCTCATTTTCTGATTTTGCCATTCCAAAAATGTCCGGGTGCTCCGCCTGGGACACACCAAGGTCAAAATTCCTGTGAAACTGCTGCAGACAGCTGTAATTGTGGGAATGAATCACTCGCGCTTCGGCGCAGTAGGCAACTGCCCTGCCATTCCGGATCAGTTTTCCGGCAAAAATCATGTCTTCGTTAAATATTGTCTTTCGCTCAAATCCGCCCAGCTCTTCGTACGCAGATCTGCGGTACATGGCACAGACGTTGGAACAGAAAAAAGTTTTGATTCCCATTGTCGGAAGATCATCAGCCGTTTTGATTCTGCTCCTCTCTCCGTAATTGAACTGTCTCGTATACCGCTCCAGTACGCTGCAGTCTTCTGCCGGGAGCTGTCTTGCATAGGCGGCGCAGACGCGTTCCTGTGCAAAAGGCCGGCACAGCTCTTCCACCAGATGTTCATCTGCCGGAACTGCATCCTGGGTAAGAAACAGCAAAAACGCGCCCTGCAGCCTCTCTGCTGCCATATGCCGCGTTCCGCCATGGTCAAATTCATCTTTTCTGATATGCACTACTTCTGTATTCTCGATTCCTTCCAGACAGCTTTCATTAAAATACTTCTGTTCTGTATTAACGATCAGAATCCGGGACGGTTTCACTGTCTGTCTCATCAGCATATCAAGCAGGCGGCGGAGTTCACCGCCTGGCCTGTATACCGGAATAATTACATTAACATCAGCATCTGCCATATACTCCTCCTGTGTGCAACGTGCCTCATAAAGCAGATCCGTTCTGCCCTTTACTGAATTCCCGTATCAGAAATAATCTTGTTGCTGATTTCCTGAACCGTATCGGAAGGAGTATACCCCGTCTCTCCGAACAGATACTCATGAAGCTGCGTTACATTCGCTGCAAGATTGACCGGCACTACGCAGTCCCCGGCGGCAATATTGGCCGCCTGCTGATTGAACGGGAAGCCGGTGGTATCTTCTATACTGTATTTCGCGATTCCCGTTGCAAGAGCAATGATCTCTGTATTGCTCAGGCTCGTTGAAATATATGGAATCATCGTATCCACCATGGAGAGCAGGGATGTAACGCCCTGTGCCTGGGCAGCCGCAAAAATCTTTTCGAGAACAATTCGCTGACGCTCCGTTCGCTTGAAGTCCCAGCCTTCCGTATAACGGATTCTGCAGTAAGCCATTGCCTGAATTCCGGTTACGTGATGCGTTCCCGCGTAGTCAATTGTCGTATAGGGAACTCCCGTCACCTGTGATGTCTCCACCAGATAGCCGTTTAGCCAGTTCCGCTCCTCCTCTGTAATATCCAGATCGATTCCGCCCAGCAGATCCACCGCTTCAATAATAGCATTAAAATCAACTGTCACAAAATCCTTGATGTCAAGATCCAGATTTTTGTTCAGCATGTTGACCGAGCGCTCAGCGCCGCCGCCGGCAAAACACTCTGTGGCCTTGCGGTACTCTCCATTCGTATTGTCCAGATAAGTATCTCTGTAAACGGATACCAGCTTGACATT
>JAXEBU010000213.1:0-4137 GCA_034093895.1 Candidatus Choladocola sp.
TTCAGCAGGGCTGTGTAGCTGCATATGAAAAGGGTACGCTTTACTGGAATGCGCAGGAAGCCTCAAAACTTGGTTTGAATACAGAAATTTCCGAATCGTCCAATGTAAAGGAATGCGAGTAAATGATGGATAAATTTTATCGGGAATCAGAAAAACTGCTCCGTTTTATAGAAAGAAGTCCCAGCTGTTTTCATGTGGTCGATCAGGTGAGCCGAATGCTGGAAGAGAAAGGATTCTGTTATCTTTCCGAACATCAGAAATGGCAGCTGAGATCCGGTGGAAAGTATTATGTGACAAGAAACGGTTCTTCTGTCATTGCATTTCAGATACCGGAGGGCGAAGCAGAAGGATTTCACATGATCTGCAGTCATACAGATTCACCTTCCTTCAAGATAAAGGAAAATCCGGAGATGGATTCGGATCGCCGCTATACGAAATTAAATATTGAAAAGTATGGAGGGATGATCTGTGCGCCCTGGTTTGACCGGCCTCTTTCTGTGGCAGGGAGAATTCTGGTGGAAACGGGAACAGGAATACAGCCGGTGCTGGTCAATGTTGACAGAGATCTTCTTATCATTCCAAGTGTGGCGATTCATATGAACCGGAATGTGAACGACGGTTATAAATACAATATCCAGACGGATCTGTGCCCTCTGTTTGGGGAGGCAGATCAGAATGGTGCGTTTCTGAAAATGGTCGCTGAACAGGCTGGAGTGGAAGAAGATACGATTCTGGGAACAGATCTGTTTTTGTACAACAGGCAAAAAGGAACATTTCTCGGTAACAGCAGGGAGTTTATTGGAAGCCCGAAGCTGGATGATTTGCAGTGCCTGTACGGTTCACTTCAGGGATTTCTCGCGGCAGTGCCGGCAGACAGTATTGCAGTTTTCTGTGCATTTGATAATGAAGAGACAGGCAGTGTGTCGCGTCAGGGGGCAGCATCAACTTTTTTAAAAGAAACGCTGAAACGGATAAACGGAGGGCTGGGAAAAGACTGGGAAGATTATCTGAGGACTCTGGCAAACAGCTTTCTTGTTTCGGCCGATAATGCGCATGCTGTCCATCCCAACCATCAGGAACTGGCGGATCCGGTGAACCGGCCGCAGATGAATCATGGCATTGTAATAAAATATAATGCAAATCAGAAGTACACAACAGATGGAATCAGTACGGCCGTATTCCGGAACATCTGCCGGATGGCTGGCGTTCCCTGCCAGGTATTTACAAATCGTTCGGATATGGCGGGAGGTTCCACGCTGGGTAACATCTCCAATACACAGGTATCTGTAAGGGCGGTTGATATCGGCCTGGCACAGCTGGCCATGCATTCGCCGTATGAACTGGCCGGTTCCAGAGATACGTGGTATCTGGAATGCGCGGCGGAAGCATTTTATCGCTGCAGCTGCCGCTTTACGGAAAAAGAAATCAAAGTAACATGTCAGCATGTTAACTGAAACAGGAAAGTCCCCCACTTCAGATGTGCACAGCAGGAAGCGGGGGACTTGTATGTGGATCAGCAGCAGAGGCTGTTCAGATCATCGTAGAATCCGGGATAACTGATTTTAACACAGTCACCGTCCCGGATATCCATTTCACCATCGCAGGCAAGAGCGGCTACGGCGAAGCTCATCGCAATGCGGTGGTCTTTTTTACTGTCAATGACAGCTCCGTGAAGCTGTTTTCCACCATGAATGGTCATTCCGTCTTCGGCAGCTTCCACATCACAGCCGATGCGTTTCAGGTTTTCAGTCATCACAGCGATGCGGTCGGATTCTTTGACTCTGAGTTCGGCAGCGTCACGTATGACCGTGGTACCGTCGGCGAATGCAGCAAGAACTGCGATGACAGGAAGCTCATCAATGAGGGTAGGAATGATGTCTCCTTCGATAACGGTGCCTTTCAGAGAACTGGTCCGTATCAGAAGGTCAGCACACGGCTCTGCACCGCTGTAATCTTCATTCAACAGTGTAATATCACCGCCCATGGCGCGGCAGACACGCAGCATACCGTCTCTGGTAGGATTGATACCTACATTTTTCAGAAGGACTTCCGAATTCGGTACCAGAAGAGCTGCAGCAATAAAATAAGCGGCCGAAGAGATATCGCCGGGTACGTTCACTTTCTGTCCTCTCAGAACAGGATCCGGCCCAATGGATACCGTTGTTCCTTCTGAAGTAATATCGGCGCCGAAATAACGGAGCATCAGCTCAGAATGATTCCGTGAAACCACGGGCTCCGTTACTTTTGTTATGCCATCTGCGTACAGCCCGGCCAGCAGAATACAGGACTTCACCTGTGCCGAAGCGACAGGGGACTGGTAATGAATGGCTTTCAGGTGTCCGCCTCCGATCTGAAGCGGTGCACAGTTGTTGTTGTATACCGAAGCGACGGATGCATTCATCTGTGAGAGAGGATCCATGATACGTTTCATGGGACGTTTCTGAATGGATGCATCACCTGTGATAACGGAGCGGAAGGGCTGGCCTGCAAGGATTCCCGACATCAGGCGAACCGTTGTACCGCTGTTGCCTGCATCCAGCGTATCTGTGGGAGCAGAAAGACCGTGCAGTCCTTTTCCGTGGATGACCACGTTGCTGCCGGAACGCCTGATTTCAATCCCCATCTGTGAAAAACAGGAGATGGTTGAGAGACAGTCAGCTCCCGTAAGAAAATTGTCAGCTTCCGTGATTCCCTCTGCAAGGGCGCCAAACATGACGCTCCGATGGGAAACAGATTTATCGCCGGGGATGGAGAGCTCCCCTCTCAGTGAATTAACATGTTTAATAATCATAGTATGCTCCTTTGTCCTTATCGGATCCAGACCTGATAGTGATGCTGCCGGAGAATTTCGGCTGCTTTCAGTGAAGGCTCTTCCTCGTAAAAATCGATACGCAGAACGCCTTCTTCAAATTCCCGGTTATGAACGATGCCGATGTTTTTAATACTGATGCTGTTAACAGCCAGTGTTGTGGCGATTGTGGCAATGGCTCCGGATTCATCAATAATATCACAGTAGATCTGATACGTTTTCTTGATGCTTCCGAGAGAGGAAGAGGAAAAAGAATCCCGGTAGTCTCTGGAACGCCGGAATACATCATGAATCGCTTTTCCGTTTCCATGATCCATTTCTCTTCGCGCTCCTTCCAGAAGACTGATAAAAGTATCCATGACATCTGAGATATTCTTACTGTTCGATACACAGATCTGTTCCCACATTTCAGGGGAAGAAGAAGCAATACGTGTGATATCCTTGAAGCCTCCGGCGGCGATCAGTTTCATCAGTTCATCTTCAGAATCAAGATCATGGACTGTATTTACGAGTGAAGCGGCGATCAGGTGCGGCAGGTGGCTGACAGCTGCCGTTACGTAATCGTGCTGCCGGTAATCCAGAATCAGCGGAATGGATCCGATGGCTGTGGCCAGATCGCGGTATGCATCAATTGCTTCCTGACGAGTATTTTCAGAAGGCGTGATCACATAGTATGCATTTTCAAACAGGTGAGACTGAGCATTGGAAAAACCGGATTTTTCCGAACCGGTCATGGGGTGACCGCCTATAAATCGTCCGTTTAATCCGAGGGCATCTGCTGCGGAATGAATGTCAGTCTTGACACTTCCCACATCCGTGAGGATACAGCGGTCGGATGCTACGTCTTTTAGCTGTTTCAGCGCTTCAATATTGCTGCCGACAGGGGCACAGAGAAAAATGCAGTCACAGTCAGCAAACTTCGAGTCTGAAGGAGATGTGCAGATGGTATCAATCACGTGCTGTTCAAGGGCAGAAGCTGTTGTCTGAGCAGTTCTGCTGTATGCCATAATGCGGCAGTCCGGAATCACACGACGAAATGCTTTTGCCAGAGAGCCGCCAATAAGTCCCAAACCAATAAAACCAAAAGTTTTCAGTTCCATAATCAATGTACCTTCCTTTATTTTAGGGAAAACCCATGGTTATTCTACTATTATTCGAAATGTATGTCAAATACGTCATCACTTTAAAGTGTAAAAAATAAAAAGATTGTTAATAGTGAATAAAATGCTTGAATTATTTGTATTATTTTAGTAGAATATATCCATGTGGGTAGTTGTGTCCACGGACTAACAAGTATTGGAGGAAAAAGCTATGAATGTTTACACAAC
>JAXEBU010000214.1:0-29783 GCA_034093895.1 Candidatus Choladocola sp.
CTGGTACCGATCAGATACAGGTCTTCGCCTTCGATCTTGTACATCATAGCATCCATCTCTGCGAAGCTCATAACACCTGTTACAACATTGCTGCGGATCATGAAAGGCGGTACACAGTAAGTAAATCCTCTTCCGATCATAAAATCTCTTGCATAGGACAAAATCGAAGAATGCAGTCTGGCAATGTCGCCCATCAGATAATAAAATCCGTTTCCTGCCACTCTTCCTGCTGCATCCATGTCAATTCCATTCAGTTTTTCCATAATGGCAGTGTGGTACGGAATCTCAAAATCAGGAACAACCGGATCGCCGTATTTCTGCACTTCCACATTTTCACTGTCATCTTTTCCGATCGGAACGGACGGATCAATGATATTCGGGATGACCATCATGATCTTCAGAATTTTTTCTTCTACTTCTTTTTCCCGCTCGTCCAGCTCTGCCATTCTCTGAGCACTCTCTGTTACCTGCTTTTTAATTTCTTCTGCTTCCGCTTTTTTGCCCTGCGCCATTAAAGCACCAATCTGCTTTGATATTTTGTTTCTGTTTGCGCGGAGTGCTTCTACTTCCTGCTTGATTTCACGATTTTCTTTATCAAGCTCCAGAACCTGATCTACCAGTTCCAGTTTGCTGTCCTGAAATTTATTTCTGATATTCTGTTTTACAATTTCCGGATTTTCTCTTACAAATTTAATGTCTAACATGATTACCTCCAGTTATTCTTCTATCTTTTGCTTTCTTACTGCGTATTTCCACTTTCTAATAAACGGAAAATCAGGTTTACCACCTGATTTTCCGGATTCTCTTATTATAATGAGCCAGGAGACAAATGGACATAAAATACATACCTGTATGTGTTTTATGTCTATAGGGCCCGCAAAACATGAGCAAGCAGCCATTTTTCGCAGAAAAATAAGCGGGTTGCAAATGTTTTCTTCGTTTTTGGCGTGCGGAGCACGAAAAACCGACATTGGGCTCATTTATCAGGTGACTCTTATAATGTATCTGAGAATCCAATATAAAGCGTTAATATTCAAGTCGAACGCACGTGAGACTTGGCGTGCGATTCTGGTCAGCTTAAGCTGACATCTTTCTTCTCAGAATCGCTGCGCATCCTCGCGGAGCGTTTATCTCAGTCGGAGATTGGACTCCCACTGAGATAAATTTGTTATTACACACCACTTATGGAAGTGGGAGTCTTCTTCGACTGTGATAAAATCCGCTATCTATCATATAACATTTGAACTCTCAAGTAAAGGGATTTATCCTGCCATATCATTAAAATAATTTACAGCCTGCCGCAGTGCCTCTTTTTCTTCTTTTCCAAGAACGATGTAAGATTCACCTTTTACAATTTCCTTTACATACGTATAACAGCCTTCACGACCGTGAATTGCATTCAGAACAAAACCGGAATCGCTTTCATCCAGCATAGCAAGTGCAAAGCTGAGACGCCCTCCCACGTCAGGAAATGCATCGTATTTTACAATACCGATTTTATTTGCTGTCCTGCTCTGAATCTCCTTCATACGTTTGATTTCATTTGCATTAATTTTTGTCATCTCAGACAGGGAATCTACTTCCTGAAATCTCTGCGCAAACGCCTTTTCCAACGATACGGCATCTTTCCCTCTCATAAAAATACGGTATCTCTTCATAAAGCGCGTCAGTTTCATCGAAACCCTAACCATATAAAGAAGTACAAATACCATGATCCCCATCATTGCTATTACAATAATACCGGGATCAATTCCTATTGAATTTAAAATACTGCTCTCCATCCTCAGTTCCCCTTTATAATATGTGATATTTTTAAACTCCCTCTGTTTTTACCGGAATAGACTGAAACAGATACATCAGACGTTCCAGTTCCTCATTTGAATAATAATCAATCACAATTTTCCCCTGATTATTTGCTTTATGATTGATTGACACTTTCGTTCCAAACAAAGATTTCATTTTTTCTTCAAGATCACGGTAAATGAAATCATTTTTTTTCTCTTCTTTTTCTTTTTTCGGTTCGGCGGAAAGTGCTTTCATCAGCTTTTCCACTTCCCGGACACTCAGTTTTTCATCAAAGATTCTCTGTGCCAGCTTGTACTGAGTCTCTTTATCTTCTACGGAAAGCAACGCTCTTGCATGTCCGGTAGAAATCATCTCATCAATTACCATTTGCTGAACACGTTCGTCCAGTTTCAGAAGACGGATGGAATTTGTCACTGCAGTTCTGCTTTTTGACACACGTTCAGCCACTTCATCCTGTTTTAAATGAAATTCCGTCAAAAGTCTTTTATACGCAATAGCTTCTTCAATCGGATTCAGGTCTTCTCTCTGAATATTTTCGATCAGTGAAATCTCCACAATCTGCTGATCTGAAAAGTCTTTGATGATAACAGGGATTTCCTTTAATCCCGCCATTTTTGCGGCACGCCATCTTCGTTCTCCGGCAATGATTTCATAATACCCTTCTCTCTTCTGGACAATCAGCGGCTGCAGTACGCCAAACTGTCTGATGGAATCTGCAAGCTCCAGAAGAGAATCTTCATCAAAGTTTTTTCTGGGCTGATCTCTGTTTGGTTCTACTTCTGTAATGCGAAGTTTAATTTCTTCTTTTTTTACAACAGTCTTTACTGTCTCTCTTTTTTCTTCTGCAGGTTTTTTCACACTTGACTGTTTCGGTATTAATGAATCCAGTCCTTTCCCCAGTCCTGATTTTTTCACTGCCATTCTTCTTCTCCCCTGTGTATCACTTCTTCAGCCAACATCCGATATGATTCTGCACCTGTTGATTTTGGATCGTATTTTACAATTGGTAATCCATAACTCGGTGCTTCTGCAAGACGGACATTTCTCGGTATGATGCTTTTATATATGTTTTGATTCAGATTATTCTTTACATTTTCCACAACCTGAAGTGAAAGATTTGTCCTGGCATCATACATGGTAAATACGACACCCTCAATCTCCAGATCCGGATTCAGACGTTCTTTTACAAGATCAATGGTATGAATCAGCTGACTCAATCCTTCCAGTGCATAGTATTCGCACTGGATCGGTACAAGCACTGTATTTCCTGCACACATTGAATTGATTGTCAGCATATTCAGAGAAGGCGGACAATCAATTAATATAAAATCATACTGTTCTTTCACCTGATCAAGTGCACGCTTTAAAAGATATTCTTTTTCATCCACTCCAATCAGTTCAATTTCTGCTCCCGCCAGATTAATGTTTGATGGAATAATTGAAAGATTTTCAAATATTTCTTTTTTCATACACTCTTCCAATGAGCTTTCACCAAGCAGCAATTCGTACACGGTATTTTCCAGATCATCTTTATCCACTCCCAATCCACTGGTGGTATTTCCCTGCGGATCCATATCAATAACGAGTACTTTCTGGCCAAGTTCGGCAAGGGAAGCAGATAGATTAATTGCTGTTGTAGTTTTTCCAACGCCACCCTTCTGATTGGCAACTACGATTGTTCTTCCCATATAATTATTATTTCTCCCTTCAAAAACGTGTGTCACAAATCTAATTCAAGTCGAACACATGTGAGACTTGATGCGCGATTCTTATAAGCTTAAGCTGACCTCTTTCTTCTCAGAATCTCTGTGCATCCTCCCGGAGCGTTCATCTCAGTCGGAGGTTTTAATCCTCTGAGGTGAATTTGTTATTACTCACCACTTACAGAAGTGGAAGTTTTCTTCGACTGAGATAAATATGATGTAATCAATAATTCTTTGTAAATTGCTTCGTGTTTTGTATTTTCACAGTTTTCCCGATATTTGGATATTGTGAAGTTCGCTTTCACTCTTTTCTTCATATTTCGGCAAATCATTAGATCATTGACGACCACGTGCAATCACATCATATTTCATGCTTTCTGACTCTGACATTTTGAAATGATGTTGGGGTCAAAAGCCCCCAAATGATACCTGCGAATTATTCCGTGCTTCGCACTCCTACAATTCTGCCTGCCCAATATTCGCATATCGTGGGATTGTCATCCCGCTTTTATGTTCATATCGGGGATGGTCATTGAGTTATAATCACTCTTGTGCAAGCACATAGTGGTTAATGACTTTTGACCTTGATATCTTGAAATTAGTATATCACCATTTTCATTCAAATTCTATATAAAATGTTTCACGTGAAACATTCCTCTGTTTTATACAAAAACTCTTTTCTAACTTTCAGTATTTTCTATTTTCCCGGCAAATGTTTTTACCATCTCTTTTATGTGGCGAAGCTCTGATTTGCATTTATTTTTATCACTGTTTAACAAAGCAAGACACAATTCTGTTTTTGAATATATATCCGATAAAAACTGTTTCAATTCGCTGACTTTATAAACATCTGTTTTTTTGATGTTTTCATCGTCTTCACTTCTAATAATATCCGTCTCTTTCAACAAATCTTCATATTCTGATTTTTTCTTCACGTACGTTTCCATTAATTCGCGCGTATATTCTATTTCCTGCTTAATCTGTTCCATTTCATTTTGCAATCCGGATATTTTTTCTTTTGCATTTGCATCATATGATCTCGGAGAAAAAATATTTACATCAAGATTCTTTTCCAGCTGCAGTATTTCCAGTTGTCTTCTTTTATTTTCCAGTTCATCCATCTGCATTTTCATCTGATTTTCCAATTCACTTAACTTTTTGGAATTTTCAGATTGCAATTGATCAATGTATTCTTTAACCATTTTACCTCCAGACTTATTTTCGATATATCCATATTGTCTGCCGGATATCATAATCCGCTTTGCTACTTTCTAATAACTGAGTGACTGTTTTGCAGTTTATCAGATGAGTTACAATTTTTATTTAATAAAAGCAGGTCCCTGTACGCCATTTAATGTTTGCGAATCTGAAGAGTGAGACTTACTTAATTTGGTTAAATGGAGTAAATTTGCTGCCATACTAATCATACTCTAATTTACGTAAAATGAAAAGAAATTTGTGATTGTAACAATTCAAATCTTCGTTTATACTTATATATAAAGATTAACCGACAAATGAGCTTCCCGCAAATTGTTATGTGCTTCGCAAATGTTTCACGTGAAACATTACAGCATAATTAATGTCGGAGTTACCTGAATTTTCCGATCTGATAAGAGTCAAGAGGATATTCGCAATCCGCTTCTCTACTTTTCTGGTTTCGATTTAAATCAATATTGAATGCATTATAATCTTAAGAAAGGATGATGATACGATATGAAAAACTCAAAAAAATCTCTTTTTAAAACAGCAGTTTCTGCAATTGGTATCATGCATGTTGTAAATAAAATCATTGACTCCAATTACATCACAAATTCTACTACAAAAACAACAGGAAAATACTATCACTGGAAACATGGTGATATTTTTTATAAGGTAAGCGGAAGCGGTGAACCTCTTCTCCTTGTACATGATCTTACGGTATTCTCCTCCAGCTATGAATGGTCAAAAATAGCCGAATCATTATCCGATTCTTATACTGTTTATTCTGTGGATCTGATTGGATGTGGAAAATCGGATAAACCTGCAATTACTTATACAAATTATCTCTATGTTCAGATGATTACTGATTTTATTCATAATGTAATCGGAAAGAAAACAAAAGTAGCTGCTACCGGCCTTTCCGGATCTTTCATTTTGCAATCAGATGTACTTGATGAGGATCTGTTTGATGAAATTATGCTGGTAAGCCCAAAAAGTATTTCTTATCTTCAGAGAACACCTGATAATCGTTCAAAGATTTTAAGACAGCTTTTTGATCTTCCGGTTATCGGGAAAACTGCTTTTTATATTGCCACAAACAAAGTGAACACAGAATACTATCTCACTGAAAAATGCTTTTATAATCCGTTTAACCTGAATTCTCTGATTACAAAAGCTTATTATGACGGAGCTCATGCCTCAAACGGAAACGGAAAATATCTGATGGCCAGTCTGGAAGGCAATTATATCAATTCAGATATTTCAAAAGCATTGAAAAACACAGAGAAAAGAATCTTAATTGTCAATGGAATTCACAATGAAAATGCAGATTCTGTGAACAAATCCTATGCAAGCCTGAATCCAAATCTCATTTTTGAAACAATTTCAGGTGCAAAGTATCTGCCACAATTAGAGACGGAAGAAGAAATGCTGGAACTTCTCTATCATTTCTAAAATTTGAGTCGAACGTATGTGAGATTTGTTATTACTCACCACTGTTATGAAGTGAGAGTCTTCTTCAACTGACAATAATCCCGGTCTGAAAACATATTATCAACAGACCGGGGTTATTTTTGTGAAAACTATCCACATATTTTATTTTTTCTGTGGAGAATTTCATTTTTATTTGTTCTACAGCGGTTCTTTTGAAGGCATTCCTGCTTTTCGCGGATATTTTGAAGGAGTGTTTTTTATCTTATCAATTACCACAAATGATCTACCGATATCACTGTCCGGAAGGAAAAATTCCTCCTTCTGTGTCATTTTACCTCCCAACAGAAAAACAGCTGATTTTGATCTTTCTATTTCTTCATCGATATTTGTCGATTTATAAGAAACAAATTTTCCTCCTTTTTTTACAAAAGGAAGGCAGTATTCGGAAAGAGAAGAAAGATTAGCTACTGCTCTCGATACACACAGATCAAACTGTTCTCTGTAATCACTGTTTCTTGCACCATCCTCTGCTCTTGCATGGACAGCTGATATATTTTCACATCGAATTTTATCGATTAATTCATTTAAAAAGCTTATTCTTTTATTTAAGGAGTCCATCAGAACAACTTTCAGATGAGGAAATACAATTTTCAGAGGAACGCCCGGAAAACCGGCTCCCGTACCCACATCAATCAGTGTCCTGTACTGATTCATATCCAGAAACCCTGCAATGGACAGACTGTCAACAAAGTGTTTCTGTACAACTTCCTCATACTCCGTAATTGCTGTCAGATTCATCACCCTGTTCTTTTCTATCAGAAAATCATAATAAATGAGAAACTGTTCTGTCTGCAGATCAGTCAGTTCAATCCCTGTTTTTCTGCAGCTGTCAATTAAGAATTTTTTTCTTTCTTTTTCTGTACACATACTGTTTCACCATACATTTCTTTCAATTATCTGTACTTTTCCAGATAAATCAGAAGAACAGAAATATCTGCAGGAGATACACCGGCTAGACGGGACGCCTGTCCGATAGATACAGGCTGATACTGTTTCAGTTTCTGTCTTGCTTCTGTGCGCAGACTGGGAATCTGATCGTAGTCAAGCTGATCCGGTATTTTCTTTTCTTCCATTTTTCTGAACTGTTCCACCTGTTTCATTTGTCTCTGGAGATAACCGTCATATTTAATGTGAATATTTACCTGTTCTCCCACAGCTTCCGGAAGTTCAGGACGTTCAGGATCAATCGGTTTGAGCATATCATACGATAATTCGGGACGTCTGATCAGTTCAGCAAGTGTGGCGGAAGATTTCAGTTCCGTACTTCCCTGTTCTTCCAGAAACTTCTGTACTTCTTTATTTGCTCCGACGTGTGTTTTTTCCACCCGTCTGATCTCTTCCTCGATCTGTTTTTCTTTGATTAAAAGCTTCTGATACCTCTCTTCGTCAATGAGGCCGATCTCATAGCCTTTCTTCGTAAGACGCATGTCTGCATTGTCCTGCCGCAGAAGGAGACGGTACTCTGCACGTGACGTCATCATACGGTATGGTTCATGATTTTCCTTTGTTACCAGATCATCAATCAGAACACCGATATACGCCTCTGAACGGTCAAGAATCAGAGGTTCTTTATTCTGTATCTTTCTTGCCGCGTTGATGCCTGCAATCAGTCCCTGTGCCGCTGCTTCCTCATAGCCTGAACTTCCGTTAAACTGACCGGCACTGAACAGACCGCTGATATTTCTGAATTCCAGCGAAAGCTTCAGCTGGCGGGCATCGATACAGTCATATTCAATGGCATACGCATTCCTCACAATTTCCGCATGCTCCAGACCGGGAACCGAATGATACATGGCCTGCTGTACATCCTCCGGCAGAGAACTGGACATTCCTCCCACGTACATTTCATCTGTGTGGATTCCTTCCGGTTCAATAAAAACCTGATGACGGTTTTTATCTGCAAATTTTACCACCTTATCCTCAATGGACGGGCAGTATCTGGGACCTGTTCCCTCAATCATACCGGAATAAAGAGGCGACCGGTCAAGGTTATTCCGGATTATTTCATGTGTTTTTTCATTTGTATACGTGAGCCAGCAGGATACCTGCTCTTTCTGAACGGATTCCGGATCTGTGGTGAATGAAAAAGGAACGATTCTTTCATCCCCCTTCTGCTCTTCCATTTTTGAAAAATCAATGGATTTTCCGGAAATTCTTGCCGGTGTACCCGTCTTGAAACGATACATTTTCACACCGTTTTTCTTCAGAGAATCCGTGAGATAATTGGCTGCCTGCAGTCCGTTGGGTCCCGTATAGCTGCTGATATCCCCGTAAATGCACCTTGCCTTCAGGTACGTTCCCGTACAGAGAACTGCTGCTTTGCAGTGGTATACTGCACCGGAATACGTCCTGACTCCCGTCAGAATCCCATTTTCCACAATCAGCTCTGTCACTTCCATCTGCCTGATTCTGAGGTTTTCCGTCCGTTCCAGTGTCTGCCTCATGCTCCTGGAATAATCTGCCTTGTCAGCCTGAGCCCGCAGAGAATGAACGGCCGGTCCTTTCGACTGATTCAGCATTTTTGACTGGATAAAAGTCCTGTCAATATTTTTTCCCATTTCTCCGCCCAGTGCATCAATTTCCCGCACCAGATGTCCCTTTGAACTTCCTCCGATATTCGGATTGCACGGCATCAGAGCAATACTGTCCACACTCACCGTAAACATAACCGTCTTCATTCCCAGCCGTGCACACGCCAGTGCAGCTTCACATCCCGCATGCCCTGCACCTACTATTACAACATCTGCAAATTCTTCTACTCTGTTCATTCTATCATTTCCCCATACAGAATCTTCCAAAGATTTCATTTACCAGATCCTCGCCCACCGCTTCTCCTGTAATCTCTCCCAGGGACTCATATGCGCTCATCAGATCAATAGAATAGAAATCTTCAGGTAATCCCGTTTCAATGCTCTCCTGAACCTTCTGAAGGCTCTCAAAGCAATTCTGCAGTGATGATTTCTGCCTTGCATTAGTAATATAGATTTCATCATTAAAAGAAATATCTCCGTGATAAAACATCTCTCTGATCTTTTCTTCCAGAAAATCTATTCCTGTATTTTCTTTCGCCGATACGCTGATGACAGGATACGCATCCCCTGTTATTCTGCGGATCATCTCTTCTGTTGTCACCGTTTCCAGATCCGTTTTGTTCAGCAGAATCACAGCTTTCTTTCCTTCCAGAAAATGTATGATATCCATATCATTTTCATCCGTTTCTGTGGAAGAATCCACAACGTAAATAATCAGATCTGCCTCTTCTGCTTTTTCTCTTGCCTTTCCCACACCGATTTTTTCCACAACATCCTCTGTACTGCGGATTCCTGCCGTGTCAACAATATTCAGTGTAATTCCGTTCAAAGTAATAGTCTCTTCCAGAACGTCTCTCGTTGTCCCTGCAATATCTGTGACAATTGCCCGTTCCTCTCCCAAAAGTGTATTCAGAAGAGAAGATTTTCCTGCATTCGGCTTTCCTACAATAACGGTCTGAATTCCTTCTTTCATAATTCTTCCGTTATCTGCTGAATCAATCAGCTTTTTTAATTCTGCCATAAGCAGATCTGTTTCCGATTTCAGAGACCGGGGATATCCTTCCAGACTGATATGTTCCGGATCATCAAGAGCCGATTCAATAAATGCTGTCTGATACAGAATTCTTTCCCGCAGTTCCTTTACTTTTTTTTGAACGGAACCCTTCAGCTGACTTACAGAACTCTTCAGTGCATATTCATTTTTTGACTGAATCACATCGATGACTGCCTCCGCCTGGGAAAGATCGATCCTTCCGTTCAGAAAAGCTCTTTTCGTAAACTCTCCCGGCTCTGCAGGTCTGGCTCCGTTTCTGATTACCGTATCCAGCACTCTTTTCATTGCATAAACACCGCCGTGACAGTTTATTTCAACTGTATCTTCCGCTGTAAAGCTTTTCGGTGAACGCATAATCATCACCAGTACTTCATCGATCACTTCATCTCCATCCTGGATAAAACCGTAGTGGATCGTATGGGAAGGCTGATCAGCCAGTTTTTTTCTGTTATCTTTTGAATGATAAACTCTGTCAGCGACAGACACTGCTTCACTGCCGCTTATCCTGATAATTCCGATTCCGGAACCTGCCATTGCCGTAGAAATAGCCGCTATGGTATCATTCTTCATCCGGTTCACCTCAAATTGAAAAAAAGGGGCTGATGCACAATCCTTTAAGATTTCTGCAGCAACCCCTTTCCTGTGCCTGTTATTTATTCTTTTTCAGTGTGACAACTACTTTTCTGCAGGGTTCGTCTCCCTCACTGTGTGTCGTAACGTAAGGATCGTTCTGAAGAGCAGAATGAATAATTCTTCTCTCATACGGATTCATCGGCTCAAGGAATACAGGACGTCTCGTCTTCTTCACCTTAAATGCAATATTCTTTGCAAGATTTTCCAGAGTGGCTTTTCTTCTGTTTCTGTAATCCTCTGTATCAAGTTTTACGCGTACATAAGAAGCTTTTCCTTTATTAACCACAAGACTGGTCAGATACTGAAGAGAATCCAGTGTCTGTCCTCTCTTTCCGATCAGAATGCCCATATCGTCACCTGAAAGATCAATGGAAAGTGTATCCTCTTCAAATTCACACTTGATCTCCACATTCATTTCCATTGTACCAAACAGATCTTTCAGGAATGTCTCTGCTCTTCTTGTTGCTTCTTTCGGATCTGCAGGAATGCGGGGCTGCTTCGGAGCTGTTTCTTCTTTTGCTGTTTCTTTCACAGCTTCTTTCACAGTCTCTTTTCCGGTTTCTTTCACAGGTTTTTCTTCCGGTTTTCTGGCGGAATCAGCTTTCTGTTCTTTCAGGGATTCTCTGGAAGCTTCCTTCGGATTTTCTTTTCTGCTTTCTTTTTTGAATTCCTTTTTCGGTTCTTTTTTTGCTTCCGGAGCTTCTTCTTTTCTTACTTCCTTCTTTACATCTTTCTTCGGTTTTTTAAACTCTTTTTTCGGTTCTGCAGAATCCTTTTTTTCTTCCTTCTTAACTTCTTTTTTGAATTCTTTTTTCTCTTCTTTTTCTTTCTTCGGTCTGGCATCCATGTCACCGAATACTTCTTTCATCAGATCTTCATCTGTGAATTTCTTCTTTGCCTCAATAACAGCCTTTTTTCCTCCGATTCCGAAAAATCCGGAAGATCCCTTTTCAATAACCGTATATTCAATGTTATCTCTGCTGGTACCAAGGGAGATGGAAGCCTCTATAATTGCATCTTCCACTGTTTTTGCTGTAACTCTGATTGAATCCATAACGTGTTACCCCCTTACTTCTTGGCATTCCTTTCATTATACTGTTTTACCATCTGTGCCTTTGCAGCAAGACTTCCCGGTTTTGCAGTAGATGTATTTTTGTAATAATCCGTAGAATTTTTGATTCTCTCTTTCTTCTCTTCTTCTGAGAGATGAGGCTTTTCAATATTCTTCGTATTCATCTTTGCCGTATTCGTCATCTTCTGCGGCGGAAGCCCCTGTTTTTCACGCTTCTTATTTGACTTTTCCAGGTTTTTCTTAACAAGCTCGTCCACATCGATCTTATCAATTTTCCTGTTGATAATCACCTGCTGAATACTTCGCACTACGGCACCGGCAATCCAGTAAATACCCATACCTACAGGAAGCGTCAGACAGAATACTGCAGACATGATCGGCATTACTGTATTCATGGTCTTCATGGTGTTGGCCATGTTATCTGTCTGCTGATTTGCAGAAGCAGTATCATTTCCGGTTGACATGAGTTTTGTGTTCAGCCACTGGGTAACAGCTGAGAGAATCGGGATCAGTGCAGCCCCGATTGCCAGAAGAATGGCACCTGAAGCAATTGCTCCCGTAATAATCTGAAGCGGAGCATCTGCGATATTCAGTCCCAGGAATGAGTTCATATGGTCAGCTTTACTCTGAACATCTGTAACTGTATTTGCAATTTCCGGGAATTTTTCCGCAAGAGCTGTCCAGTTATCCGGTTTGAATTTATACAGAACATCGATGAGATAGTCCTGTGTCATTTCTTTAAATGTGACATTATTCGCTTTCGCAATTTCTGCCATAAATTCCTGTGCAGTCGTTCCGATTTTCAGAAGATCGTCTGCAAGCGGAATAAAGGCGTCTTTTACAGAAGAAACGTATGCAGGAATATTCCAGATTACACGGTACAGTGCAAACAGAATAGGCATCTGAATGACAAGCTGCAGACAGCTTCCCATGGGATTTACACCGTATTTTGTGTAGACTGCCTGTGTCTCCTCATTCATCTTCATCATGGCAGCCTGATCCTGGTTCTTGCCTTTATATTTTTTCTGAATAGCCTGAAGTTCAGGATTCATTTTACTCTGAAGCTTTGAAAATTTCTGCTGTTTGATTGTAAGCGGAGTCATCAGCAGATAAATAACAATTGTAAACAGAATAATACACAAACCGATATACGGAATGCCAATCTGCTCCTGAACCCAGAATATGGCATTCATAATATATCCGAGAAGACTGGCTACAGGTCCGATAATAAACGTCGTGCTCTTAGTCAATAACATGTTTTAATTTCCTCCTCATGGAACGGGATCATATCCTCCTTTGGAAAAAGGATTGCATCGGAGAATTCTCCATATCGCCAGAATACTCCCCCTGACTGCTCCGTATTTCTGAATGGCTTCCAGTCCATACTGGGAACAGGTTGGAATATAAGGACATCTCGTCCTCTTCATCGGCGAAAGGTACTTCTGATATAGCCTAATCAGATAAATCAGTACTTTTTTCATTCTCTCTTTTCACTTCTTTCTCATCTTTTTTCTTCACAATTCCGTGAAGCCTTCCAAGATGAAGCAATGCGCTCTCGATTTCAAAGAAATTTCTTTCTTTAGCGCCAGGTCTCGCTATCACTACAATATCAAGACCACTAACAAATAACTGCTCATTCAATCGATAACTTTCCCGGATCAATCTTGTAATTCTATGCCTTACCACACTGTTTCCGACTTTTTTACTGACTGAAATTCCGATACGGTTTCTCTGCGTGTTCTGTTCCAGAATATACATGATCAGATATCTATTTGCATAAGATTTTCCTTTTTTGTAAACACGCTGGAAATCTCCGTATTTCTTCAGGGACTCTGAAAATATCATATAGTCTCCTTTAAATTAATGTAGAAGAAAAGGCCACATATCTGCGGCCTATGCTGACAAAACTTTTCTTCCTTTTGCTCTTCTTGCAGCTAAGACTTTTCTTCCGCCTGCTGTGCTCATTCTTGCTCTGAATCCATGAACCTTTGCTCTGGATCTCTTTTTTGGCTGAAATGTCATTTTCATATTCTGGCACCTCCTTTTTCCGAACCAAATCTATATCTGGCAGTATAATTTTTGATCATGTATACGAAAACATCATTTCAATTATATTCACAAAAACCCTGCAAGTCAAGCACATATTTTATCACATTTCATCCACATATTTATCCCCCTTCTGTTAGTTTACGTAAGTTTATCCACATTTTGTGGATAACGTGTGGATAACTTTTGACAGTTATGTGTAAAACAATTTCTTCCTTCTCCATTTTTCCTTATTTTACAGTATTTTTCCCTCTGTGAATAAAAGGAAAACTCTTATTCACAATCCTTTTATTAATTTTCCTGTGATCCTTACTTATGTGAACAGATTCCTTTTATCCACATATTCACATTCTGCTATTTTCACATATCCCCACAGGAATTTCATCTTTCTCAGAAACAGTCCGCGAAAAACTTACCATTGATAATTCCACCTTTTTGGTTTAATATTAGTGTAGGAAAAAATGGTTTTTTGGAGATGAATTATGGACATACTAAAAGAAAAATGGGAAGAAATCCTGTATATCGTAAAAGTAGAACATGAGCTTTCGGATATTTCCTTTAAAACATGGCTGAAACCGCTGCAGATTCACAGTGTCAGTGACCACAAAGTGACCATCCTTGTTCCGTCTGAACAGATGGGCATTGATTATATTACGAAAAAATACATGTTTCCTATTAAAGTAGCAATCGCTGAGTATACAGGAAAAGAGTACGATATTGAATTTATTCTGCCTGAACAGGCAAAAAAATCAGAAAACAAGAAAATGTTTGCTTCCGTCAATTCTGTGGACAACAGTGCCAGCGCAGAACGGGCAAATCTGAATCCAAAATATACTTTCGATACATTCGTTGTCGGAAATAATAATAAATTTGCCCACGCAGCTGCTCTTGCTGTGGCAGAATCACCGGGAAAAATGTACAATCCCCTGTTTATTCACGGAGGCGCCGGACTTGGAAAGACGCATCTGATGCATTCGATTGCCCATTTTGTCCTGAATGAGAATCCGGAAAAAAAGGTTCTTTACGTTACGAGTGAGACCTTTACGAATGAACTGATTGATTCCATCCGTAACGGAAACACTACAGCCATGACCAAATTCAGAGAAAAATACAGAAATGTTGATGTTCTCCTGATTGATGATATTCAGTTTATTATAGGAAAAGAAGCGACGCAGGAAGAATTTTTCCATACATTCAATGATCTCCACGGAAATAAAAAACAGATTATCATATCCTCCGATAAACCGCCGAAGGATATTGAAACACTGGAGGCACGACTGAGATCCCGCTTTGAATGGGGTCTGATTGCCGATATTTCATCTCCCGATTTTGAGACAAGAATGGCAATTCTCCATAAAAAGGAAGAAAATGACGGCTATGACATAGATAATGAAGTTATCAAATACATTGCCATGAATATTAAATCAAATATCCGTGAACTGGAAGGCGCACTGAACAAGCTGGTGGCTCTGAGCAACCTGGAAAACAGAGAAATCACAGTCAAACTGGCAGAGGAAGCACTGAAAGACATTATCTCTCCGGACGAGAAAAAAGAAATTACACCATCACTGATTATGTCTGTTGTGGCAGAACACTTCCATATTACGGTAGATGATCTGAAAAGTACAAAGAGAAATACGGAAATCGTATATCCCAGACAGATTGCCATGTATCTGTGCAGCAATATGACCAGTGTCGGTCTGAAAAAAATCGGAGCGGACATGGGAAACCGCGACCATACTACTGTCCTGCACGGATCAAAAAAGATTGCAGCTGAATTAAAAACCTCAGATTCTGTCAGGGAAACCATTGAAATATTAAAAAAGAAAATCAACCCAACATAAAGTTATCCACAAAGTTATCCACTTATCCACAGGATATCCCATATAACAATCTGTTAATACCATGTGGATTTATGTGAACAGGACGGATGGCTTTGTGGTTATTTTACGGTATTATTTTTTTCAATGTGAATAACTGCTACGTTTTCCAAGCACTTTCAGCTTAAATTTCACACAGTTATTCTTTCCGGTTTTTCCTTTATTTATCACGTTTTCTGGATTTTTACACTTATCCACAGCGCTTAATAAGATTACTGCTGATTTTTTTATTTATTATATTGATTCTGAAGGGAGTATCCACCACTATGAAAATTACCTGCAACAAAAATGACTTGCTGAAAGGTGTAAGCACTGTAATGAAAGCAGTTCCTTCAAAAACAACAATGCCTATTCTTGAGTGCATCCTGATTGATGCCTCTTCCAGTGAAATAAAATTTACCGCCAACGATATGGAACTTGGTATTGAAACAAGAGTAAACGGACTGATTCGTGAAAAGGGAATTGTTGCTCTTGAAGCGAAACTTTTTTCTGAAATTATAAGAAAACTTCCGGATAATGATGTTACGATTACATCTGATAACAACAACAATACACTGATTGTCTGCGAAAAGGCGAAATTTTCCATCATGGGAAAGGACGGAGAAGATTTTTCCTATCTTCCTTTTGTGGAAAGAGATTATAAAATAAGTCTTTCTCAGTTTACACTGAAAGAAGTTATTCGACAGACTATTTTCTCTATTGCTCAGAATGACAGCAATAAAATGATGACAGGAGAACTTTTTGAGATCAACGGAAATGAACTGAAGGTAGTTTCTCTTGACGGACACAGAATTTCTATTCGCAAAATTGATCTCAAATCCGAGTACGGAGAGAAAAAGGCCATCGTTCCGGGAAAAACACTGACAGAAATCTCAAAAATCCTTACAGGCGGAACGGAAGACATCGTTGATATTTATTTTACGGAAAATCATATTGTATTTGAATTCGATCAGACAGTCGTTGTCTCAAGACTGATTGAAGGAAATTATTTCAGAGTCAATCAGATGCTTTCCAATGACTATGAAACAAAAGTAACCATCAATAAAAAAGAATTCCTTGACTGTATCGACAGAGCTACGCTTCTGATCAAGGAAGGAGATAAAAGACCGATTATTCTGCATATTGCAGACAATGTAATGGAACTGAAGATTACTTCACAGATCGGATCAATGGATGAAATTATAGATATTTCTCTGGAAGGAAAAGATATCAAAATAGGCTTCAATCCGAAGTTTTTGATTGATGCACTTCGTGTAATTGATGATGAAAATATTGATATTTATTATATGAATCCGAAAGCTCCCTGTTTTATCCGGGACGAGGATCAGACGTACATCTATCTGATTCTTCCTGTTAATTTTGTAGATGCATAATTCGGAGGCGGATATGGATACAGTAGAAATCAAACTGAGAGACGAATATATCAAGCTCGGCCAGGCATTGAAAGCAGCCGGCATTGCACAGTCCGGAGTGGATGCAAAATTTATGATTCAGGACGGAGAAGCTCTGGTCAACGGAGAAAAGGAATACCAGAGGGGCAAAAAGCTTCATGACGGAGATGAGGTTGTATGTCATGATGTGTTGATAAAGATTATTAAATAATAAAAGACGGTGGAGAAATGATCGTTGAATCAATAAAACTGAATCATTTCCGTAATTATGATAAGCTGGAACTGAAATTTGACAGCGGAACAAATCTTTTTTATGGAGATAATGCACAGGGAAAAACGAATATACTGGAAGCTGTCTATCTGTGCGGAACAACGAGATCTCATAAAGGCAGCAAAGATCGGGAGATCATTCATTTTGGCGAGGAGGAATCTCATATCTGTATGAAGATACAGAAAGGCGATATTCCATACCGTATTGATATGCATCTGAAAAAGAATAAAACGAAAGGAATTGCTATCAACGGTGTTCCTGTTAAAAAGGCGAGTGAACTGATCGGACTTGGAAATTTTGTATTTTTTTCGCCGGAAGATCTGAATATTATAAAAAACGGACCTTCCGAGCGAAGACGTTTTCTTGATATGGAATTATGTCAGCTGGATCGTATTTATTTATACCATCTGACAAATTACAATAAAATACTGATTCAGAGAAATAAGCTTCTGAAAGATTTTACGTTTTATCCGGAAGCGGAACCAATGCTGGACATACTGGATGAACAGATGGTACAATATGGAACAGTGATTATCAAAATGAGAAAGCAGTTTACAGAAAAACTGAACCGTATTATTTTTGATATTCACGGTAATCTTTCCGGAAAAAAGGAAAAACTGAATCTGGAATACGAAAATGATACGGAAATTGACGAGTTTGAACGAAAACTGAAAGCAAACAGAGAAAAAGATATCAGAACAAGGATTACGAATCAGGGACCACACAGAGATGATCTCTGTTTTTTGGTGGACGGCATCGATATCCGGAAATACGGATCTCAGGGGCAGCAGAGGACAGCAGCCCTTTCTCTCAAACTGTCAGAGATAGAGATTGTAAAACGCAATGTGAAGGATACGCCGATTCTTCTGCTGGACGATGTTCTTTCGGAACTGGATTCCAACAGACAGAGATATCTTCTGGAAAGCATTCATGACATACAGACGTTGATTACATGTACAGGAATAGATGATTTTGTAGATTATAATTTTAAAATAGACAGACTCTTTCATGTAGTGGAAGGAACAGTCCATGAAAAATAATTTAGGAGGGTTTCAATGAGCACAGAATACGGAGCAGATCAGATCCAGATTCTGGAAGGTCTGGAGGCAGTAAGAAAAAGACCCGGAATGTATATCGGAAGTACCTCGCTGAGAGGTCTTCACCATTTGGTTTATGAGATTGTAGATAATGCGGTGGACGAAGCGCTGGCAGGATTCTGCAATTATATTACAGTTACAATCAATGAAGATAATTCTGTGACAGTTACAGACAACGGAAGAGGTATTCCTGTGGGAATCAACCACAAATCCGGTCTGCCGGCTGTGGAAGTTGTATTTACCGTTCTTCATGCAGGCGGAAAATTCGGCGGTGGGGGATATAAGGTATCCGGCGGTCTTCATGGTGTCGGAGCATCCGTTGTAAATGCGCTTTCCACATGGCTGGAGGTTAAAATCTACCGGGACGGACAGGTATACCATCAGCGGTATGAGAGAGGAAAGGTTGTCGAAAAACTGAATATTATCGGTACCTGTGATCCGGAAAAGACAGGAACTTCTGTTACATTTTTGCCTGATCCCGAGATTTTTGAGGAGACTGTATTTGAATTTAATACGCTGAAACAGCGTCTGCGTGAGATGGCATTTCTTACGAAGGGAATTAAAATTGTACTCAGAGACGACAGAGAAGAAGAGCCTCTTGAAAAGACATTCCATTATGAGGGAGGAATCAAGGAATTTGTCACATATCTGAACAAAGGAAAGACGCCTCTGTACGATGATATTATCTACTGTGAAGGAGAAAAAGACGGAGTTTATGTGGAAGTAGCCATGCAGCATAATGATGCTTACACGGAGGGAAGCTACAGTTTTGTAAATAATATTACGACTCCGGAGGGCGGCACGCATCTGACCGGCTTTAAAAATGCACTGACAAAAACGTTTAATGATTATGCACGTGCCAATAAGCTGATTAAGGACAGTGATCAGAATCTTTCCGGGGATGATATCAGAGAAGGTCTGACTGCAATTATCAGTATTAAGATCGGAGAACCTCAGTTTGAAGGGCAGACGAAACAGAAGCTTGGAAACAGTGAGGCAAGAGGAGCTGTGGAAGGTATTGTTTCCGATCAGCTGGAGATTTATCTGGAACAGCATCCGCAGGTGGCAAAAATAATTGTCGAGAAGTCCATCATGTCCCAGAGAGCAAGAGAAGCAGCAAGAAAAGCAAGGGATCTGACGAGAAGAAAATCTGCTCTTGACGGTCTTTCTCTTCCGGGAAAACTGGCAGACTGTTCAGATAAAGATCCGGCAAACTGTGAAATCTACATCGTAGAGGGAGATTCTGCAGGCGGTTCTGCAAAGACAGCCAGAAGCCGCGCAACCCAGGCAATTCTTCCGCTCCGCGGAAAAATTCTTAATGTAGAGAAAGCAAGACTTGACCGGATTTACGGAAATGCGGAAATAAAGGCGATGATCACGGCTTTCGGTACGGGAATCCATGAAGATTTTGATATTACAAAGTTAAGATACCATAAAATTATTATTATGACGGATGCCGATGTGGATGGGGCGCATATTGCAACGCTGCTGCTGACATTCCTTTACCGTTTTATGCCGGAACTGATCAAACAGGGATACGTTTATCTGGCAACGCCTCCGCTGTACAAGCTGGAAAAGAACAAGAAGGTATGGTATGCGTACAGTGACGAGCAGCTTGCTCAGATTCTCGATGAGGTGGGACGTGACCAGAATAACAAGATTCAGCGTTATAAAGGACTTGGAGAGATGGATGCGGAACAGCTCTGGGAGACAACCATGGATCCGGAGAGAAGAATTCTGAAACGTGTAACTATGGATGAGGATCAGTCTTCAGAAATTGATGTTACGTTTACAACTCTGATGGGTGATCAGGTGGAGCCGCGTCGGGAATTTATCGAAGAAAACGCGCGTAAGGTGAAAAATCTGGATATTTAAAGTGCCTTAAAGCTGATTTGCAGTTCATAACAGGAGGAAAATTCGTTGGAAGATAACATTTTTGACCAGATAAAAGAAGTAGACCTGAAAAAGACGATGGAAGAATCCTACATTGATTATGCGATGAGTGTTATTGCTTCGCGTGCGCTTCCTGATGTCCGGGATGGTCTGAAACCGGTACAGAGAAGAGTTCTCTATTCCATGATTGAGCTGAATAACGGTCCTGACAAGCCTCATAGAAAATGTGCCCGTATTGTCGGAGATACGATGGGTAAATACCATCCCCACGGTGACAGCTCTATTTACGGAGCGCTTGTTAATATGGCGCAGGAATGGTCTACCAGATATCCTCTCGTTGACGGACACGGCAACTTTGGTTCCGTCGATGGAGACGGAGCGGCAGCCATGCGATATACGGAGGCCCGCCTGAGTAAAATTTCCATGGAAATGCTGGCGGACATTAACAAAGATACGGTGGATTTTGTTCCGAACTTTGATGAAACGGAAAAGGAACCGGTGGTGCTTCCTTCCCGTTTTCCGAATCTTCTCGTAAACGGAACAACAGGTATTGCGGTTGGTATGGCTACCAATATTCCGCCTCATAATCTGAAAGAAGTAATTGCTGCGGTCGTCAGGATCATTGATAACCGTGTGGAAGAACAGAGAGAAACAACCATAGAAGAAATTCTTGATATTATAAAGGGACCGGATTTTCCAACGGGCGCACAGATTCTCGGTACGAGAGGAATTGAAGAAGCATACCGTACAGGAAAAGGAAAAATCCGTGTCAGAGCAATTACAAATATTGAATCCATGGCCAATGGAAAAAGCCGGATTATCGTTACGGAGCTTCCGTATATGGTAAATAAGGCAAGACTGATTGAGAAAATGGCAGAGTTGGTTCGTGATAAGAGAATTGACGGTATCACTGCCATCACCGATGAATCAAGCCGTGAGGGTATGAGAATTAATATTGAGCTGAGGCGCGATGCCAATGCAAATGTAATTCTGAATCAGCTTTATAAGCATACACAGCTGCAGGATACGTTTGGCGTCAATATGCTTGCTCTTGTAAAAAATCAGCCGAAGGTGATGAATATTCATCAGATGCTGACATACTATATCCGTCATCAGGAGGATGTAGTCACAAGAAGAACGAAGTACGAACTGAACAAGGCAGAAGAGCGTGCACATATTCTGCAGGGACTGCTGATTGCACTTGACAATATTGATGAGGTTATTCATATTATCCGAAGCTCCCAGAATACGCAGATAGCAAAAGCAGGGCTGATTGAGCGGTTTGGACTTTCCGATGCGCAGGCGCAGGCGATCGTTGATATGAGACTGCGTACTCTGACCGGTCTGGAAAGAGAAAAGCTGGAAAATGAGTATAAAGATCTGATGGAGAAGATTAAAGAGTATAAGGCAATTCTTGCGGATGAGAATCTTCTTCTTGGTGTGATCAAAAAGGAGATTTCCGTGATCAGCGACAAGTACGGCGATGACAGAAGAACGAAAATCGGATTTGATGCTTCCGAGTTTTCTGTTGAGGATCTGATTCCGGATGAAAATGTCATTATTACGATGACGAAGCTTGGCTATATCAAGCGGATGACACCGGATAATTTCAGAAGTCAGAGCCGTGGCGGCAAGGGAATCAAGGGCATGCAGACCATTGAGGATGACTACATAGAAGAACTTCTGATGACCACGACGCATCATTATCTGATGTTCTTTACGAACAGAGGAAGAGTATACCGTCTGAAAGCGTATGAAATTCCGGAAGCCGGAAGAACGGCCCGCGGAACTGCAATTATCAATCTGCTTCAGCTGATGCCGGATGAAAAGATTACTGCTCTGATTCCAATCAGGGAATACAAAGAGGGCAGATTCATGTTCATGGCTACAAAGAAAGGTATTGTGAAGAAAACGCCGATCACAGACTTTGCTTTTGTGAGAAAAACTGGACTGGCTGCCATCAGTCTCCGTGAAGAGGATGAATTAATCGAAGTCAAATTTACGAATAATAAAAAGGACATCCTTCTTGTGACAAAATACGGTCAGTGTATCCGTTTCCATGAAACGGACGTAAGAAGCACAGGACGTGTCTCCATGGGTGTTATCGGTATGAATCTTGTTGACGGAGATGAAGTGATCGGAATGCAGCTTGATGTTCAGGGAGAATATATGCTGATCGTATCGGAAAACGGCATGGGCAAACTGACTTCTATTGACGAGTTTACTCCGCAGAACAGAGGCGGCAAAGGTGTCAAATGCTACAAGATCATGGAAAAGACGGGCAATGTAGTGGGTGCAAAAGCCGTAAATAAGGATAATGAGATTATGATGATCAGTACGTCGGGTATCATTATCCAGATGCCGTGTGAAGAAATTTCTGTTCAGGGTCGTGTGACCAGCGGTGTAAAACTGATGAATGTGGGAACGGATCCTGATTCCAGAGTGGCAAGTATCGCAAAAGTGAGGGCTTCCTCAGCAAAAACGGAAGAAGACACACTGAAATCACTGGAAGAAGAACTGAAAAATGAAGAAAAATAACATTTTTCAGAATAAATGGTACATCGGAGGAAATGAGACAGAATGAAAGTACGGAGGTTACTGGCCATCTGGGCTGCGAAAATCTTCAGTACCGCCTGCAAAATTGCAGGAAAACAGGGTGTTACGTACGCCGGCAGAGTTGCTTTGAAGATAGATCCTGATATATTGAAGGATCTTTCTTCTCAGGTGAGAGAAAAGATTTTTGTAGTCTGTGGAACGAATGGAAAAACAACAACGAATAATCTGCTCTGTTCCGCAATTGAGTCGGAGGGAAAAAAGCTGGTATGTAATCATACCGGTTCCAATATGCTTGCTGGTGTGGCGGCAGCTTTCGTACTTTCGGCAAAAAATAACGGAAGGCTGGATGCGGATTATGCATGCATTGAGATTGATGAGGCATCCACACTTCGTATTTTTCCTCATTTTCAGCCTGATTATATGGTGCTGACCAATCTGTTCCGTGATCAGCTGGATCGCTACGGTGAAATTGATATTACAATGGATATGCTGAACAGAGCTATAAAGATGGCACCGGAGATGAAAATAATCGTCAATGGAGATGATGCATTGTCTGCTTATCTGGCAATGGAAAGCGGCAACAGATTCGTTACGTACGGTATTACGGAACGTGTATTTGATCAGCAGAGCGACCGTGAAATCAGAGAAGGAAGGTTCTGTAAAAAATGCGGAGCCAGACTTGATTATGAGTTTTACCATTACAGCCAGATTGGAAAATACAACTGTCCGAACTGCGATTTTACGAGACCGGAAATTGATTTTGAGGCATCTCACATCGATATGTCCGACGGGCTGCAGTTTGATGTGGAAGGGCGTCATATTTCTGTAAATTATAAGGGATTTTATAACATTTATAACGTTCTGGCAGCTTACAGCGCAGCCAGAACGGCAGGTCTTGAAATTCCTGATTTTGAGGATGTGCTGCAGAAATTTAACCCTCAGAATGGCAGGATGGAGCATTTTCATGTAAAAAATACAGATATCATTCTGAATCTTGCAAAGAACCCGGCTGGTTTCAACCAGAATATTTCTGCCGTTATGGAAGATGAAAAAGAGAAAGATATTATTATCGTGATAAACGATAATGCACAGGACGGGACGGATATTTCCTGGCTCTGGGATGTGGATTTTGACCGGTTTGCAGGAGATCATATTCATTCTGTTACCGTCAGCGGCATCCGGTGTCAGGATATGAGACTGCGGTTGAAATACGTGGATATTGAAACGGAACTGATCGCAGATATGAAGCGTGCCATTGAAGCCAGAGTAAAGGACGGCTGCGGAAATCTTTACGTTCTTGTAAATTATACGGCATTATTCTCAACGAGAGATATTCTGGTATCTATGAGTGATGGAAAATGATGCAGTATGGCACTGGAGGAAATACTTATATGAAAATTACAATAGGTCATTTGTATCCTGATCTGCTGAACCTGTACGGAGACAGGGGAAATATTCAGTGCATGAAGAAGAGATGTCTGTGGCGCGGAATAGAAGCGGAAGTCAGAGAATTTCAGATAACAGATTCCATTGATTTTCAGAATCTCGATATTGTCCTGCTGGGCGGCGGTTCTGACCGTGAGCAAATGCTGGTCTGTCAAAAATTAAAAACAATTCAGAAGGATTTTCGTGATTACGTTGAGGATAATGGTGTTGTGATTGCAGTATGCGGTGGATATCAGCTTCTTGGCCATTATTATGATACGGATGACGGGAGAATTGAAGGACTTTCACTGGTGGATCTGTATACAGAACAGGGAAGTCCGAGACTGATTTCAAATATTATTATTCAGAATGACAGTCTGGAAATACCGATTGTCGGTTTTGAAAACCATGGCGGAAGAACGTACATCAATGATAACAAACCGCTGGGAAAAGTGCTTTTCGGATACGGAAATAATGAGAAGGATGGAGCAGAAGGCGTTATGTATAAAAATGTCATCGGAACGTACCTGCATGGTCCCCTTCTGCCGAAAAATCCCCATATCAGTGATCTTCTGATTAGCAGAGCGCTGGAGCGAAAATACGGAAAATCAGAGCTGGAACCGCTGGATGATACACAGGAGCTGGAGGCAAACCGGTATATCGTGGAACGGTTTCTTAAGAAATAAAAAGGGCTGCTGCAGAATATTTAGAAGTGATTTCTGTATCCGATGTTCACCTTGTCTTCCTGACATCTGGATATCAGAAATCACTTATTTCATATTCAGTAGTAGCCTTTTTCGTTAATATGTAGTTTTCTGATGAATTATTCTTTGCGTGATCCGCAGTATGGACAGAATTTTGCGGTTGGTTTCAGCTTTTTGCCGCATACCGGACATTCATTGGACGGCTTCGGCGGTTCCGGATTGGAATAATCATCCATCGGAGCATCGGAAAATCCAGGAAGAGATCCTGTGCTGGAATTTGTCAGTTTGCCAAGCTTTTTACTGATATCAGATGTATTCTTACAGATCAGAATCTGGATGATGAGGAATTCGTAAAGAATTCTCAGAATAATATTTCCGAAGATAATGATGCAGATACCTCCGATGATGTAGGGCTCCTGGAATAAGGAAAACAGTCCCATGACGGTAATCAGGATGGCAGCGAAGATGTAAAGTACAATGAGAATTGCCTCAACTGCCAGCTTGCGGAAACTCAGAAAATCATAGAGCCATCCGACAAAACCACTGAATCTGTTTTCATTTTTCTTGCTGAGGAAAATAACATAGGTGACGATGGCAGCGACCAGAGCAAGAATAACGAGAATAATACTGCCGATCGCTACGGCCTGCGCCTGTGCACGGTAAGCGTAAGTGCTGTACATAATTTCAACTCCTTTTTTGAAATAATAGATACAACAATTATCGCATTTTATATTTTGTGTGTCAATTATATTATGAATAAAAAATAAAAATAATTAAAATAAAATGTACTATTCAAAAAAATAATATATCATCCGAAAAAGCACTTGACAAACTGTATAAAACAGGATAGGTTAGTAGTCGAACTGAAAATGATTGCTTTTCTCTTATTCAGAGTGGTGGAGATACAAAGGATCTGTGAAGCCACGGCAACCCCGTAAAAGGAAGGTGCCAACCTGAGCGAGTAAACTCGAACAATAAGGGGATTTGATGATATTTATTGAGTCCGCCTTTGAGGCGGTTTTTTTTTGAAAGAAAAGCAAGAAAGAAAATCAATGAAACAGGCCAGATGAGAAAGGAAGGTACGAAATGGATAAATTATTATTTACTTCTGAATCAGTAACTGAAGGACATCCTGACAAAATGTGTGATCAGATCTCTGATGCCATTCTTGATGCACTGCTGGAACAGGATCCCATGAGCCGTGTGGCGTGTGAAACGGCTACAACAACAGGTCTCGTTCTCGTTATGGGTGAAATCACAACGAAAGCGTATGTGGATATTCAGAAAATCGTTCGTGATACGGTAAGAGAAATTGGGTATACAAGAGGAAAATACGGATTTGATGCGGATACCTGTGGTGTGATCACTGCAATTGATGAACAGTCCACGGATATTGCCATGGGTGTGGACAAAGCGCTGGAAGCAAAAGAAAATAATATGACGGATGATGAGATTGAAGCAATTGGTGCCGGAGATCAGGGCATGATGTTTGGTTACGCTTCAAATGAGACGGAAGAGTATATGCCGTATCCGATTTCACTTGCACACAAGCTGGCAAGACAGCTCACAAAAGTAAGAAAGGACGGAACACTGCCGTATCTTCGTCCCGATGGAAAGACACAGGTGACAGTGGAATACGATGAAAAGGGAACACCGTCCCGTCTTGATGCAGTCGTTCTTTCTACACAGCATGATCCGGATGTGACGCAGGAACAGATTCATGAAGATATCAGAAAATACGTATTTGATGCGATTCTTCCGGGAGAGATGATTGATGAGAATACGAAATTCTTTATTAATCCGACGGGCCGTTTTGTAATCGGAGGACCGCACGGAGACAGCGGTCTGACAGGACGGAAAATTATCGTAGATACGTATGGCGGATACGCAAGACACGGCGGCGGAGCATTCTCCGGTAAGGACTGCACGAAAGTAGACCGTTCTGCAGCGTATGCGGCACGTTATGTTGCAAAAAATATTGTGGCTTCAGGTCTGGCTGACAAGTGCGAAATTCAGCTGTCCTATGCAATCGGTGTTGCAAGACCGACTTCTGTTATGGTAGATACTTTTGGAACAGGAAAAATTTCCGATGAGAAGCTGACAGAAATCGTTCGTGAAAACTTTGATCTGCGTCCGGCAGGAATTATCAAAATGCTGGATCTTCGCAGACCGATTTACAAACAGACGGCTGCTTACGGACATTTCGGACGAAATGATCTGGATCTTCCGTGGGAGAAGCTGGATAAGGTGGAGACACTGAAAAAGTATCTGTAAAACAGAAAAGAATTTTCTGAAATCAGATTCAGAGACAGAATACAAACAGACAGCAAAGCGGATTGATAATATCCGCTTGATGAAAGACAGAGAGGTGAATCAGATCCTTCTCTGTCTTTTTTAAATAAAAAAGTGTATACGAAGCATACTTTTTATAAAAAATTTATAATCATTGTTTTTTGTTTAGGTGAAAAGAATTTTCCGGTATGATATACTGAATACATATGCGATGAAAAACCACAGGGTGATTGTATGAAATTGAGAACGAGGCTGATCGTAGCCTTTTTTGTTGTAATTCTTGTTCCGATCCTGCTGTTCTGCGTGGCGGGATTGGGTTTTACAAGTTATCAGATGCGGATGATTGAGGAAAACTACGGAGTCCCCATATCGTTTGAGAGTATGGCGGATTCCATGCAGGTAATCGGTAAATCGACGCAGAGTGTTTTTGAAAAACTGAAGCGGCAGGCGGAAGATGATCCGGAAGTATTTCTGGATGAAACGTATCTTTCCAAGATTAATGAAGAGCTTTCCGGCAGATATTCTTATCTTCTTGTGAGGAAAAATGAAGATATTTATTATAATGGTTCCAATCAGGATGTATCGAAGCTGTTTCAGGAGCTTCCGGCGTTCCGTGAATTCAGCAGTGCATCGGATGGTGGTTCCTATATCGGAAAAGATGTAAAAGCCTTTGTCAAACAGCTGGATATTGAATTTGAGGATCAGTCCAAGGGAAGTCTGTTTATAATCTCTTCTGCGGGGAAAATTATTGAACAGACAAAGGTTCTTCTGCGTGATCTTGTTATTTCCATCATTGTGATACTGATTATTACTGCATCTGTTCTGTCTATCTGGATTTATACCGGTATACAGGTTCCGTTGAAAAAGCTGAGTGAAGCAACCCATCGGATAAAAGAGAAGGATTTTGATTTTGAACTGGATGTAAAAGGCAGTGATGAAATCAGCCAGCTCTGTCGGGATTTCGATGAGATGAGACAGAGGCTGAAGGATCTCGATGAAGAAAAGGAAGCTTTTGACCGGCAGAGTAAGGAACTGATCAGTAATATCTCCCATGATCTGAAGACACCGATCACAGCAGTCAAAGGATATGTGGAAGGAATTATGGACGGGGTTGCCGATACGCCGGAAAAAATGGATCGTTATATCCGGACCATTTATATCAAGGCAAACGATATGGACCGGCTGATTAATGAACTTACTTTTTATTCAAAAATTGATACAAACAGAATTCCATACAATTTTAATAAAATTAATGTGGTGGAGTATTTCGATGACTGCGCAGAGGAAGTCGGTCTGGAAATGCGGGAAAGAAAAATCTCTTTCTCCTATATCAATAATATTGATATTAATACACTGGTTATTGCTGATGCGGAACAGATGAAGCGGGTGATTAACAATATTATCGGAAATTCTGTGAAGTATATGGATAAAGAGAAGAAAAAGGTTGAACTGAGAGTTCTCGATGCTGTTGATTTTATACAGGTTGAGATTGAGGATAATGGAAAGGGAATTCCGGCGAAAGAGATTGGATCTATTTTTGACCGTTTTTACCGCACGGATCTGTCAAGAAATTCTGCTCAGGGCGGAAGCGGAATCGGACTTTCTATTGTGAAAAAAATTGTAGAAGATCATGGAGGAAGAATCTGGGCTTCCAGTAAAGTGGGAGAGGGAACGACCATGCACTTTGTGCTCAGAAAATATCAGGAGGTACCCGTAAATGAGTAAGATTTTGATTATTGAAGATGAAATTGCAATTGCAGATCTGGAGAAGGATTATCTGGAACTTTCCGGATTTACCGTAGAGATAGAAAATTCCGGTGATGCAGGGCTGAACCGGTCTCTGGAAGAGGAATTTGACCTGATTATTCTCGATCTGATGCTTCCGGAAATTGACGGATTTGAAATCTGCCGTCAGATCAGAAGCAGAAAAAATGTTCCGATCATTATGGTTTCTGCAAAAAAAGATGATATTGATAAGATCAGAGGGCTGGGACTCGGTGCAGATGATTATATGACGAAGCCCTTCAGTCCCAGTGAGCTGGTAGCACGGGTGAAAGCACATCTGGCAAGGTATGAACGTCTTGTTAACAGTAATGTTCAGGAAAATGATATTATTGAGATCCGCGGAATTAAGATTGATAAAACGGCCCGCCGTGTCTGGATTGACGGAGAAGAGAAAAATTTTACCACAAAGGAATTTGATCTTCTGACATTCCTCGCACAGAATCCGAATCACGTCTATACGAAAGAGGAACTGTTTAAAGAAATCTGGGATATGGAATCTGTCGGTGACATCGCGACAGTAACAGTGCATATCAAAAAGATTCGTGAGAAGATAGAAAAACAGTCCTCCAAACCACAGTATATTGAGACGATCTGGGGAGTGGGTTACCGGTTTAAAGTGTAATTTGTAAATCAAAAAGCCATTTTCCTTGTATTTAAGCCATTCTTTAACCTTTAAGGAGTGGCTTTTTTCTTTAAAAACTACCAAAAAAACTACCAAAATCGAAAAATATGTCGCGAACGCGTCAGGATGGAGGAAAAGTAGCTTTATGAAGAAAGAATTGTACAAGGAGACCGGATACCCGGGAATTAAGCAGAGAATCAGCGATAACATGTACATCGTGACGATTGATCTGGGACGTCAGCTTCGTTTGAATAAGAAAACAGGGCTGATGGAAATGAAGCAGGCAAAAACTACCAAACACGTAACCACGTTAAAAGAGGCGAAAGCACTT
>JAXEBU010000215.1:0-5301 GCA_034093895.1 Candidatus Choladocola sp.
GTGATTTTTACTGCGACGCCTCAGGGACTGTGCGCTTCCCTTGTAAATGAAAGAATACTGGGAACAGCGAAGGTCATTGACCTGAGTGCAGATTTCCGTTTGAAGGATGTAAAAATATACGAAGAGTGGTATAAAATCAAACATCAGGCTCCGCAGTACATTGATGAGGCTGTGTACGGTCTTTGTGAGATTAACCGGGAAAAAATAAAAAAAGCGAGGCTGATTGCCAACCCGGGCTGTTATCCCACCTGCAGTACACTTTCCATTTATCCGCTTGTGAGAGAAGGGCTGATTGACCCGTCAACGATTATAATTGATGCAAAATCAGGGACTTCCGGTGCCGGAAGAGGTGCAAAAACAGATAACCTCTACTGCGAAGTGAATGAGAATATCAAGGCATACGGTGTGGCAGGTCATCGCCATACACCGGAAATTGAAGAGCAGCTGAGCTATGCGGCAGGCGAACCGGTTCTGCTGAATTTTACGCCGCATCTTGTTCCCATGAACCGTGGCATCCTGATTACGGCGTACGCTTCTCTGAAAAAAGATGTTTCTTATGAAGAGATAAAAGCAGTTTACGATAAGTACTATGAGAGAGAACAGTTTGTCCGTGTTCTGCCGAAAGATGTCTGTCCGCAGACGAAATGGGTGGAAGGAAGCAATTATGTAGATGTGAATTTCAAGATTGATCCGAGAACACATCGTGTGATCATGATGGGTGCCATGGATAATCTGGTAAAAGGTGCAGCCGGACAGGCGGTACAGAATATGAACCTGCTCTTTGGGCTTCCTGAGAATACGGGTCTTCAGATGGTTCCGGTTTTTCCGTAATCGGACCGGAACGGACGAAGGGATGAAAAGTACAGTAAAAATAACGATAATTAACAGACAGGAGAACGAACAGATGAAACAGATATCAGGCGGAGTGACAGCACCCCGGGGCTTTCAGGCAATTGGCATAGCGGCCGGAATCAAGAAGGGCCGCAAGGATATGGCAATGATTTACAGTGAAACACCGTGCAGAGCGGCAGGTACTTTTACAACCAATCTTGTGAAGGCGGCACCTGTAAAATGGGATCAGGGAATTGTATATGGAAATAAAACGGCACATGCTGTTGTGGTGAACAGCGGTGTGGCAAATGCGTGCACCGGTGAGGAAGGTATGAGATACTGCCGTGAGACGGCTGCAAAGACAGCAGAACTGTTCGGTATTCAGGAGAATGAGGTGCTGGTAGCGTCGACCGGAGTAATCGGTCAGCAGATTCCCATTGACAAGATCAAAGCGGGAATTGAAACAATGAAACCGATGCTGTCGGAGAGCGAAGCGGCTGCAACGCTGGCTGCAGAGGCCATTATGACTACCGATACGGTAAAAAAAGAGATTGCTGTCACCACGGAAATCGGCGGAAAAACGGTGACGCTGGGCGGTATGTGCAAGGGTTCCGGTATGATTCATCCAAATATGTGTACCATGCTCAGCTTTGTAATGACCGATGCCTGCATTTCACAGGAAATGCTTCAGCGGGCACTCAGTGCGGATATTCAGGATACGTACAATATGGTTTCTGTAGATGGAGATACTTCAACCAATGATACGTGTCTGCTTCTGGCAAACGGACTTGCCGGAAATCCGGAGATCACGGAGGACGGGGAAGATTACCGGAAATTCTGTGAAGCACTGAATTACGTCAATACGTACCTGGCAAAGCATATGGCTGCGGACGGAGAAGGTGCAACGGCACTCTTTGAAGTGAAGGTAATCGGAGCAAGGAGTAAGGAACAGGCTGTAACGCTGAGTAAATCCATTGTCACTTCCAGCCTGACCAAGACAGCCATATTCGGCCACGATGCCAACTGGGGCAGAATTCTCTGTGCCATGGGATATTCCGGCGCAGTATTTGATCCGGAAAAAGTTGACCTGTATTTCGAAAGTGCGGCAGGCAGACTGAAAATCATCGAGAATGGAGTGTCAACGGGTTACAGTGAAGAAGAAGCTACGAAAATACTGTCTGAAAAAGCGGTGACTGCTGTTGCAGACGTGAAAATGGGTGAATATTCTGCAACGGCCTGGGGCTGTGATCTCACCTACGATTACGTGAAAATCAATGCAGATTACCGTTCCTGAAGCAGGGAAGAATCACGGTAGAGGCTGATGAATTCATACAGAAAGAGAGAAAATAAAATGGAATCAAAGATGGAATTATGGGTGGAAAAAGCAAATGTCCTGATTGAGGCGCTTCCTTACATACAGCATTTCCACGGGAAGACAATTGTGGTGAAATACGGCGGAAGTGCCATGGCTGACAGTGAACTGCAGCAGAGTGTGATCCGGGATGTGGCCCTGCTGAAGCTGGTGGGCTTCCGGCCGATTATTGTCCACGGAGGCGGAAAGGCGATCACACGGTGGATTAACAAAATCGGACTGGAAACAAATTTTATCAACGGCCTGCGTGTGACGGACCGGCCCACTATGGAAGTGGTGGAGATGGTACTGAACAAAATCAATAAAGATCTCGTATCCATGATGGAAAAGGTAGGGCTGAAAGCCGTCGGTATCAGCGGAAAAGACGGAGGAATACTGAAGGTGCAGCGGAAGCTTTCAGAAGGAAAGGATATCGGGTTTGTGGGAGAAGTGACAGATGTGAATACAGAACTGTTAAATACACTGCTCGATAATGATTTTATTCCGGTTATCTGTCCGGTGGGATGCGGAGAAGCTTATGATTCCTTCAATGTAAATGCAGATGATGCTGCCTGTGCTATTGCGACAGCAGTGAAGGCGGCCAAGCTTGCTTTCCTGACAGATATCGAGGGAGTTTACCGTGATCCGCTGGATCATTCTTCCCTGATCAGTGAACTGACCATACCGGAAGCGAAGGAATTCTTAAAGAGCGGAAACGTAGGGGGCGGAATGCTGCCGAAACTGCAGAACTGCATCAGTGCCATTGAATCCGGCGTTTCGAGAGTGCATATTCTGGACGGTCGGATTGAACACTGCCTGCTGCTGGAATTCTTTACCAATAAAGGAATCGGAACGGCGATTATCGGAGATGAAGAGGAGCGTTATTATCATGAATAGCAGAGAATATATGGAACAGACAGAACAGTACGTGCTGCATACATACAACCGTTTCCCGGTGGTTCTGGAAAAAGGCGAAGGTGTATGGCTGACAGATGCAGACGGAAAACAGTATCTCGACTTTGGTGCCGGGATTGCTGTTTTCGCTCTGGGGTACGGCAATCAGGAATATAATGATGCCCTGAAAAATCAGATAGACAGACTGATTCATACCTCGAATCTTTATTACAATATTCCCCTTGCAGAGGCTTCCGCAAAAGTAATAAAAGCGAGCGGAATGGACAAGGTCTTTTTTACAAACAGTGGGACAGAAGCCATTGAGGGAGCAATCAAAGCAGCAAGAAAATATGCGTATCTGCAGGACGGACGTACAGATCATGAGATTATTGCCATGAATCATTCGTTCCACGGCAGAAGCATAGGCGCACTTTCCGTTACGGGCAATCCTCATTATCAGGAAGCCTTCCGTCCGCTGATGGGCGGTGTCCGGTTTGCCGATTTTAATGATCTGGACAGTGTGAAAAGCCAGATAACGGAAAGAACGTGTGCAATTATAATGGAAACAGTACAGGGAGAAGGCGGTATCTACCCGGCTGACCCGGAGTTTATCCAGGGTGTGAAAAATCTATGTGAGGAAAGGGATATTCTGCTGATTCTTGATGAGATCCAGTGCGGAATGGGACGTACGGGAAGCTATTTTGCATGGCAGCAGTATGGGGTGGAACCGGATATTATGACGTGTGCGAAAGCCCTTGGCTGCGGAGTTCCGGTGGGTGCGTTTGTGCTCAATGAGAAAACTGCAAAGGCATCTCTCGTGCCGGGAGATCACGGTACAACGTACGGTGGAAATCCGCTGGCCTGTGCTGCAGTATCCCAGGTATTCGATCTCTTTGAAAAAATGAAGATTGTGGAGCATGTCCGTACCGTGTCGCCGTATCTGGAACAGAAGCTGGATGAACTTGTGTCAAAATACGAATTCCTGACTGCAAGGCGCGGGAAGGGACTGATGCAGGGACTCGTTGTATCCGGCAGGCCGGTGGGCGAAATTGTAAAAAAAGCCCTGGAAAACGGACTGATTGTGATCAGTGCCGGAACGGATGTGATACGTTTCGTTCCGCCTCTTATTATTGAAAAAGAAGATATCGATGAGATGATTCGCAGACTGGAACTCTCATTCTGAACCGTTCAGGAAAATCCCGCTTCAGATGCAAATAGCATGAAGCGGGGTTTTTTCAGTTCGGAAACAGAAAGGGAGGAAGCCTTTTTCTTTCTGAGAATAAATACGAAAACACTGCATATACTCAGAATAAGCACTGCAGAATTATAGAATGAGAGGAGATCCTATGTGGGGAATTCTGATTGCACTTTTATCAGGTGCCCTGATGAGTATTCAGGGTGTCTTTAATACAGAAGTAACGAAGCAGACCAGCCTCTGGGTATCGTCTGCTTTTGTTCAGTTTACCGCTTTGCTGGTCTGTCTCGCTGCCTGGTTTTTTAAGGATCAGACGGGTTTTTCCACTCTGACCCAGGTAAACCACAAATATATGCTGCTTTCCGGAGTGATCGGTGCATTTATTACGGTGACGGTTGTGCAGTCCATGGGAGCGCTGGGTCCGGCCAGAGCAGCCATGCTGATTGTGGTTTCACAGCTGACTGTGGCTTACGTCATAGAGCTTCTTGGTATATTCGGTGTGGAGAAACAGCCGCTGGAATGGAGAAAGGTGATCGGTATGGCTGTTTCAATTATTGGAATTGTAATATTTAAATGGCAGGCATAAAAAAAATGTTGCAAAAGCTTTACTTTTTCGTTAAAATGAAAAATGCATAAGGGGAACCGGCAGTCTGGGGCTGCAGGAAAAATATGAGAATTAAACGGAAAGGGCTGGCAGCAGCCCTGTTACTTGTACCGTTTTTTACGGCAGGAGGATGCACACGTAAGAGCAGCACGTACGTGTCAGGTTCCGTATCGGAGAAGACGATCTCTTATTCCGGTACTGCAGGAGAAAATGGTGTTTCTCTGTCAGAAGGAATGAAGACAGAGCAGTCAGAGAATAAAGCTGAGATACCGGATGGTCAGACAGAGCAGGAGCTGACGGAGAAGACGGCGTACGTATACGTATGCGGAGCTGTCAGTTGTCCCGGTGTTTACCCGATCGCAGAAGAGACGCGTGTTTTTAAAGCAATTGAACTGGCAGGCGGTTTTACGTCAGAAGCGGACGAAC